>JAYVXX010000025.1:0-2509 GCA_043784805.1 Minisyncoccota bacterium
GCTCGGAAGACTTCTACGATGCATTCCACGTAGACCCCAGCATAGGAGCATGGGCACTCGGCAAACTGTTTGGTCTGCCTATAGTCAAGGTGACTAAGATACACCGAGACATAAAAGCTGGCTGGAACCCCAACGCTGACTCTGACTATCAGCTTTGGCTACAACAATATAAACAAAAGGAGTGCAATGAAAGCACACTCGTTGACAAGACTAATGAATAGCCTATATAACACGCCACACCTTGTCACTCAGGGTGCATTCGATAATGCTACAGCCTATTTGCAAATGCGTAACAAGGTTGGGCTGATGGCCTTCACAGACCCTGATGAAGATTCAGAAGATGATGGTGACTTGGATGATAACCCACAGCTTAATGAAGTGGCTGGCTTAGGTGTTCTTGAGATTCAAGGGAGCCTGACATACCGACCAGTGTCAGGCATGTGTGGAGAAGTTGGTTGTTCCTACACAGATATTCTAGAAGACGCAGAAGAGATGCTGGAAGCTGGAGTTACAACTCTTATTATGGATATTGACTCTGGTGGTGGTCAAGGCTACGGAGCATTTGAATGTGCTAACGAGCTTCGTAAACTGTGTGATGAGTACGAAGCCACATTGGTCGCCTATAACGATGGCATGATGGCTTCAGCAGCATACGTTTTTGGGTGTGTCGCTGACGTTGTCGTTAGTAACCCTTACGCTGAGACAGGGTCTATTGGAGTGCTTATCGCGCTAGTAAATGACTCTAAGCATCTTGAGCAAGAGGGATATTCTAGACAATTTATCACTGCTGGAAAGTCTAAAGTGCCCTTCGATACTGATGGCTCTTTTAAGGTCGGATTTATTGAAGACTTGCAAACTAAAGTCGACAGTTTGTACGAAGACTTTGTTTCGCATGTAGAGACATATACAGGTTTGAGTTCTGAAGTCATTAAAGGAACAGAAGCTAAAGTCTTTTCGGCTAAAGACGCTCTGTCTATTGGCCTAATTAACAAGATTATGACTCGATCTGAGTTCACTTCTTATATTGTAAATAAGCATAAAGGAATTCCTGATGTTGGATAAACTGAAAAAGCTACTCGGCGCTGCTGAGTCTAAGCCTGTCATTGAAGCTGCTACAGAGGCTGTAGAAGCCCTCGCAGCTCCAGAGGTGGCCTCTCCTGAAGCCTCGGCTGCTATTGCTGTCACAGCTTCCCCAGAGTTCTCAGTAATGAGAGAAACACTGGAAGCTGCCTCTGCTGCCCTGTCGGGCGATTTGGCAATTGCAGTGAGCCAGCTTGAGAAAATGACAGCAGCATTTAATACTGCTCAAGCTGCTCTCAATGCACTCACTGCTGAGAAGGCTGAAATGGTTGTAAAGGCTGAAGCTGCAAAGTTCACAGCACGTAAAGAAAAAGTAGTGTTGGTTATTGGTACTGAAAAGGCTGATGGTTTGATGCTGGCTACACAGGGACTGGACGATACATCTTTTGATGCTGTTGTAAAGGCTCTGGCAGGCTCTGTTGATGTGGAAGCATCGGCAGGTTTGTTCAAAGAAGTAGGCGTTTCTGCTGTCGCAGACACTACAAAGATTGTTGCTGAATCTCCAGAAATGAAGATTCTGAAGCAGAAGTTCAAGAGTGCTAAGTAAGCACAAGACAATTTAATTTAAAGGAATTTATTATGACAGTTTTCGCAACTGATACCGTCCGTTTCTCGGCTGTAGTAAAGCATGAGTACGAGCCTGCTGTGGGCATTTGCCGGGAGTCGGTGATTATCAATGACGCTGCTGCTACGCTGCGCGTAGGTGCTGTTCTGGGCAAGGTTACAGCAACTGGCAAGTGGAAGCTGTGCGCTTCTGCTGCTGCTGACGGTTCGCAGAATCCTGCTGGCGTGTTGATCTCTAATGGCCTCGGCTACTCCACCGACATCGTGCTGGTGGCTAACACTGACACTAAGGCTGTTGTCTTGGCCCGTGGCCCAGTCATCGTCGCTGACGCTGCTCTGCAACTCGGCACTGGCACTACGCTGGTCGCGGCTTCTGCTGCACTCAAGGCACTCGGCATCATCGTCGAAGTCGCAGTTTAATTTAATACAGATAGTTAGGAAAATATATTATGTCCATCGTAAGAAGCTACAATTCCGGTTTTGAAATCGTCGATTTCACAGAGGAACTGAACACCGTACCAAACCAATGGGGTTTGCTGAACTCCTTGTCGTTGTTCACTCCAGAGCCAGTCTCTCAGCAAGTCGTGGTCTTTGAAGAGATTACAAAAGACGGTGCTCTGATCGTTGACCGCGTTCGCGGTGATCGCGCTCAAGTTGGTAAGGATGCTACCCGTAAACTGCATACGTTTGCGATTCCCCACTTTCCCTACGATGACTACATTTCTCCCCAAGACCTGATCGGCAAGCGTGCCTACGGTAGTGATGGTGCAGAAACTATCGAAGCTGTTCGTGTTCGTAAGCTAGAGAGAATCCGCCAAAACCACGCATGGACTTTGGAATTTGCCCGCGCTCAAGCAATTACGGC
>JAYVXX010000026.1:0-2507 GCA_043784805.1 Minisyncoccota bacterium
GCCTCATCACGACGTTTCCAATATTCTTTTATGCACTCAGTAGAGTGGAAGTGTTGGGCTGGTTCCCAAGTGTTATGATTTTCTCCATAACCTTTCCACTTAACGTAATACTCAAAGTGGCCTGGTTCTCCTTTATGTTTAAGAACCTTCTCCACCTCGTAAGTGTCTTTAGACTCTTGGTCTAAAGGTTGAATGGGTAATGATTTTACTTGGTCTGGTGGAACATGGCGTTTCATACCCTGTCCAGAGCGGTCCTTAAGTAAAAGATTTCCATTTTGGTCCACGCGAACGACGGTGTATACACCTTGATATTTTTCAGCGTGTTTAGGTAGCGGGTTACCTAATAAAATGGAAGGGTGAAGTAAAGAGACGGCAGAGCCAGCTTTGATGGCTTCTTTGTCAAGAATTTGGTGCTTTTTATCCACAGCTTTTATCATTTCCTCTTTGCGCTGGCGCACTCTCTCGTTGAGAGAGGGGAAGATGATATCGCGTACTTTTGCTTGAAAGTCTTGCCATTCTTGCAGAGACTCTTGGCTAAAAGGTGGTGAGGTGACATCAGGAGAATGTGGAAATTCACCTGGTAATACTGCTTCTCTGTTGAAGAGAAGGGAGAAGGGAGTAGAGTTGGTGAGGGAAGATATTCTCCGATTGATATAAAGTTGTACCAACGGAAGGAATAGCGGCCAGTAAATGGTGGCTCCTTCCATGAGCTTGCTCATGACAGGGGTAATGATACCAAATGTCCTCTCTACTTTGCCGTCACAGCGTGGATTGTACGCTGCGATGTGGCGGAAATCAATGGCGCATAAAGCTATTAGCTCCTTAACTGTCTCATTACAAAACTCCGTGCCGTTATCTGATTGTATGATAGCGGGGAATCCGAATATGGAGAAGGTGTACCACAGTTTTTCTGCAATGGATTTTGCAGCGTGGTCTTTAAGGGGAAATAGTAAGCAGAAGCCACTGAAAACGTCTACTATACTGAGGATAGTAGTTGAGCCGTCGTGGGCTCGAGGTAAGTTGGTTTGGCAGTCCATTTGTATATGATGCCAGGGACCAGGAGCGGTAATATATTCAGCTGGTTTGAATCCCCGACGCTTAACGACGTGGCGAATACATTGCTCGCAGGAGGCTGTGGCTTTTTCAATATCATTTCGCATATTGGGCCACCAATGTCCAGCTTCATACAGTTTGGCATACACTTGGTCTCTACCGAAATGTCCTTTAGCGTGCTCAGTGAGAATAAGCTTCTCACGGTCAGCTGGGGGAATTATAGTTTTCCCACGCTTAAGACACTCCTTAACGGTAGACTCCGTGACGCCAGTATCCTTGTTGTCGGTTGACGTTAACGATGTTAACCCCTCTATTACCTCGTCTAAGTTGGCCGAGATAATGGGCGAGGGTATAGTCTTTGAAATTTTGGATTTTGCTGAGTGTTTTGCTCTTGCCACCTTCACTCCTGGTGGAGGGGAGGCGAGAGGAGTAGCAGGGACGGGTACTGATGCTGATCGAGTAACCGCTGCCGTGATGCTTTCCTTTGGTGAATCCGTTTGGTCATCGTCCAGAAGGGAGAAGCTGTTATGAGTTGACATTGAAGATTTTTGATTCTTCTTTTTCGTATATTTAAGTGATGAAGACTGAGAAGAGTTGGCAGAAGTTTTATTTTCTTTCTCTTTTAAGGAAGATGATGTCCTTTCGACGTTGATGTCGTAGGAGCTGTCCCCCTTGTCCAAGTCTTCGGGTCGAATGTTCCATGTTATCCCGTTTGGGACGCCCCAGTTGCGATCGACGTAGCGATCGGCATACACTCGAGAGAGTGCGTCTGGTAAAACATTAGCCACCCCTGGCCTGTATCGTATTTCAATACAGTGTTCCAGTAATATATCCATCCAGCTCTGTAGCGTGACAGAGGGGTTGGGGCACTCAAACATGTATTTGAGTGGCTTGTGGTCCGTGTACACGACAGTGTCGACGCGACCCCAAATATATCTTTTAAAGTGAATTAAGCAAAAAATTACCGCAAGAAGCTCACGCTTAAATGTAGAATAATTTAACTGTGAGCCACTGATAATTTTTGATGCAATACCAACGATGTTGTTGGCAGTAATGTCCTCATTATCGCCCTCGGAAGGCTGGTACAGGACGCCGCCAATACCTAGTTGGGAAGCGTCTGTAGCGATGTAAAAGGGACGTGAATAATCAGGGTAGCGCAGAAATGGCGCTCTTACCATAGCGTCCCGAAGCAGGTTGAAATGGCGTAACATAATGGGTGTCCAAATGATTTTAATATCATTTTTTACCTTTTCCAAACAGGAGGTGAGGTCAGCGAAGTGACGAATGTATTGACGAATAAAGTTTGCGGTGCCCAGGAGGGACTGCATCTCTTTACCCGAAGTGGGAAGAGGCCATAAGCGCAATACATCTACCTTTCTGTTGTCCGGGAGTAGGCCAGTCTTGGAAACAATATGGCCTAAAACTCTGATGCGGGAGTACCCAACTTTGATATC
>JAYVXX010000027.1:0-2498 GCA_043784805.1 Minisyncoccota bacterium
ATGTCATAGAGGTGTACAGAGGCAAGCAACAGGCCGAGAGGCACCTGGGTATCTATTCTCTCTATGTCATGTACTACCCGCAATTAGTTGCCGGTCCGATTGAGCGTCCTCAAAACCTCCTGCATCAGTTCTACACCCAACAGTCCTTTGATGCTGTTCGTATTACTGAAGGCTTGAAGCGTATGTCATGGGGGTTCTTCAAGAAGACGGTCATTGCTGACCACCTCTCTATTATTGTAGGAGCAACCTATGCCAACCCTCATGGATTTGATGGTCCAACCCTTATCATGGCGACAGCCTTTTTCGCGGTCCAACTCTACTGTGACTTCTCGGGATACTCTGATATCGCACTCGGTGCGTCCAAAGTCATGGGAATAACGTTGATGGAGAACTTCGAGCGTCCATACTTTTCCAAATCAATTGCTGAGTTCTGGCGACGCTGGCACATATCGCTTTCTACATGGCTACGAGACTATGTCTACTATCCAATCGCTCTGGGTATCAAGAGTCCTACTCGTGCAAAACTCTACAGCGCGACTATCATCACGTTTCTCTTGAGTGGTCTCTGGCATGGTGCAGCATGGAACTATATCGCGATGGGAGGGTATTTTGGTACATGTATTGTCCTTGCTGAAATGGTTAAGAAGTACAGGGTGCGTGCTGTTGCTCTGCTTGGATTTAGAGAAGGTTCGACCTTTATCTATTATGCGAATCTTGTCATCACGTTTGTGCTTGTTTGTATAGGATGGGTATTTTTCAGAGCGCCCACTATTAGTGAGGCTTTCTATATCATCAGTCACTTTGGTCTTGGTCTAGGTACATTCATCATACATAGCTATGACTACTACACATGGAAGAACCTCCTTTCATTAAGTGGACTTATAGAGAAGAAGGACGTGCTCATCTCGCTTTCAGGAATAGCTATCCTTGTTGTTGTGGATAGCATTGAGCGTACGGTGCCACTCTGGCGAAAGGTAGCAGAGTATCCGTCGATGGTGAGATGGGGAGTCTACTATGCGATGTTTTTTGGGATCATCACCTTCGGTCTTTTTGGTGTACAGGAGTTTATTTATTTCCAATTTTAAGTATGGTAGGTTTTTTTCGAAAAGTAATAGTACTACTCTTGCCATTTGGATTACTGCTTATATTTCCAATCACTGTCCAGATTCTCTCAGGTGAATTCTTGTCACCTGATGTTGTTATCCAGAAAGAGTTTATTGAAAAGAAGAACGTCTTGTATGGTCCAGTCTATGGGGATCAGACATTATATTTTAAATCGGAGATGGCCAAGCGTGTAGCACCTGAAGTACTTGCGCTTGGAAACTCTAAGATTCTCACGATGAGGTCTCAATTTTTTAACAACGGAGTTACTTTCTATAATGCTGGAGGAGTCACGCCAGACATTGCACGGTTCAGGAATTTTCTCGAAGTCACTGGTATTAAGCCATCGATCATCATCATAACAGTAGAACCACTTCATTTTGACCCACTCACAGTTGTGAGTACAAGCACACTTCCACGCTCCTATGAGCAAGTTTCATTTTTGAGAAGGTTAGGTGAGGCTGTATCTCGATCATGGATTACTGTGTATGGAGATTATTTCCAGCAGAAGTTTACTCTTCTGGACTTGTTCCACAGAGATAGAAAAGAAGAAGCCATTGGCTTAAATGCACTCGTCAATAAAAACGGTTTTCGAAATGATGGGAGTCTTCATTATGGCAAGTCCTATCAGAACGATCTTGTGAAGCAGGTAAAAGTTGATAAAGCTATTACGTTCATTGATACCAAAACAAATGTACAAAGCAAAACATTTTTTGGAGAACCTGCTCTTCTAGAGCTTGAGGATTTTCTTGAGTACTGTAAAGAACGAAATATTACTGTCATTGGTTATATTCCCCCAACGCCAAAAGTCATAGAGGATGCCTATAAGCGGCATACAAAATATGACTATATGTTCCATACGTATGAAAAAACTTCCCCGATATTCAAAAAATATAACTTTGAACTCTACGACTTCTTCTCGTTAGCCGCGCTCGGAGCAAGGGACGATGAGGCGATCGATGAGTACCACACGAATGAAAAGGTGATGTTGAGGGTAATGGTGAAGATGTCAGGGAAGGGAACAGCCTTGTCAAAGGTAACCTCACAAGCACATCTTCAAAAACTCCTTGAGGCGGTGAAGGATGGGAATGATGTATTGAAATAACATGTTAGCAGAATGTCTTTTAAAAGAGGAACTGTATGCTGTATAGTATAATAAAATCCATCTCACTTTATGTTGGTAATGCCCTTTGGAGGACTCCAATTCATAGCAGGTTATGGTTCTTGGGGAAAGTATTACTTCTCCTTATGCCAGGACTCTTTTTTTATGGTTTCCAGTTATTTGCAGAAATAAAGTCTGGTGAGTATGCTCTTGTGGGGGATATTATCAAGAAACAACTAGGAACTAAAGACGTACTTGTTGGTCAAACATACAGTGACGAGACACTTGCGCTTAA
>JAYVXX010000028.1:0-2409 GCA_043784805.1 Minisyncoccota bacterium
CTTAAAAAGTGCCTGATCCTACTTGCTAAATGTGTACCTTCCTGGTTCGTAGCTTGCCACTTTGAAAGGGTAGAGGCGGAAGAGGACTTGTCCCTTGATATTGACTTCATCAAGTCGTCCCCATTCACGACTGTCGAAGCTCTTTGGGCGGTTGTCTCCCATCATGAAGTAGTGATGGGCGTCTAATGTGATATCTACATTCTTTCCTGGATCCTTATACGTGAGATATGGTTCATCTAATACGAAGCCAAGAGGGCTCGTTTTGTTATAGATAGTGGTCACACCATCTTTGACTACAACATGTTCGCCGGGAAGTCCGATGACACGCTTGATCAAGTGCTTGCCTTCGTATGGATTCGCTGTATTCTCATAGAGCTTAAATATCATCACATCCCCTCGGTGAGGAACTCCAATCCTGTAGGAGAGTTTATCAACAAGAAGGAATTCTTGATTGTGATAGGTATTTAACATGGAGTCACCATCAACTATGAATGGTTGGATGAGGAATGCCTGGACAATCTTCACCAAAATGATGATGCCGATAATCCAAATGAGTAATGATGAAGGTTGCTCGTCTTCTTCTAAGAGCTTGATACGTACGAGGAGGTCCCGCATGCCGGGGAACACGATTGCGAGAGAGAGTGATACGATGACAAGAAGGAGGATGCCAAAAATAGTTATCGACACTGGGTTCTGCATCATGTCAGAAAGGGAACTGAGGGTGGCATTCGCGATAGAAGAAAACATTGTGAGCTCAGTATATAGAGTTGAATGAAGAGATGCAAGAATGCGGATGAGACACCAGACTGTCAGACAATCAGACTGTCAGAATGATTCAAAAAGAAAATCAAAAATACTTGCATTTGCTTTAGTATTTGTATGCAAGTCTGGCGTCTGTCAGTCTGATTGTCTGATATCCAGCATTAGAAGGTCTAAAGTCTATCCTATTGTATACTACCCCCATGACGTACACCCTCGTGCCGCTTGGAAATCCTGGAAGTAAGTATGCTAATACGCGGCATAATGTGGCGCGTGTACTCTTGGCGATGATTAAGGATGATGTGATGAACATCAATAGTTGCGAGATAATGATACCTAGCACGTTCATGAATGAGAGTGGTAAAGCAGTTGTTGAATACCTCCGATATCACGAAGGTCGTGAGATTGTCGTTATCTATGATGATAAGGACTTACCATATGGTACGTTTCGTATCTCATACGACAGGGGTGATGGAGGACATAATGGTGTCAAAAGCATAATCGATGCCCTTCAGAAAAAAGATTTTATCCGTATCCGTATTGGTATCGCTCCACCGGATATAGACGGCAAGGAAATCAAAGCTCCTCACGGTGAGATGGTGCAGAGCTACGTGATGGGGAATATCAATGAGAGTGAAGAGGAACTGCTCCGGTCAATCGCTTTCCGCGTATTAGGCGCTATCAAGACGATCACTGAATCCGGTTATCAAAAGGCTATGGAGTTGTATAATGGAATGTAATCTCATAAGTCTATGAAATCTATTACCCATGAAGTTTCCCCACAAGATGCTAAAGATACGATTGAGAAACATTTAACTTTAGAAGAGGGTACAAAAGATCCATTACAACTGAAGGAAAAAATATTTCTTTCCGTCGTTTTCGATAAGCTTATTGATTCTTTTGAAGATGATTTATACGACGCAGGGGCTGAAGAGGAGGATGTCGTCTATTTTAGAAATAAAGTATCAAAAAAAAGCCAGGAAGAAATTCTTAGCATTCTTTCTTTACCAAAAGATGTGAGAGATAATCTTTTCTTAAAGGCATTTCAGGAGACAGACTCTGGGAACAAAGCTATTGATAGTATTTTACAGATTGCTATTGAAGGACATCGTCGATATGGATATACGCTTGGTTATCATGTTTCAGATAAAGAAATTGTCCCAACAAAAAGTGGTTGGAGTATACATGCTTCTGAATTTGATGATAGAGATGAAATGAAAATGGCTTATTATTCTTTAGACTACGAAAATTTTTATAGAAAAAAGCCAACTAAGTTTATTTACTTCGTAAGAGCAGAAACAGGAGAGGGCTCTTCTCATAAAAAGGATACTTCAGATCGTTGGAGTAGAGCCGTGCAACTATCTATTGTTGATAAAGTTTCACTGCAAGAGGTGGACGGTCTTGTCGATCAGATTTACAAGGAGACAATAAAAAACGCCCCTGACTCCAAGAAAAAGGAATAGTGGCGTTTACTTGTGCAAGAATCGCAAGAAATATGCGATTCTTTCCACAAGAGTTTGCGGCCGTTTTTTCTGCTCGTTTCGGTGAGCAAAAAGCTTTTTGAGATCGATCATGTTCATGGGAACCTCCTTTCTGTGTATATTTATAACATATGTTAAATGTTATGTCAAATACTTACATGGAGAGAAT
>JAYVXX010000029.1:0-7863 GCA_043784805.1 Minisyncoccota bacterium
TAAAATCATCAAACGACTCTTCGGTGTGACCCCAAAAGTATTTTCAAACACTGAGCTAGCATACCGTAATGATTTGGCGGCATGGGCGGACCAGTCTGGGTACAAAGGCATTGTCGCCGAAGGATGGGACCCGATACTCGGATGGAGAACTGCGAATTTCGTCTACGAGCCTATGGGAACGCAAAAAATAAAACTGCTTCTGAAAAACTATCGACTCTCGGACGACATCGCATTTCGTTTTAGTAACAAAGAGTGGAGTGAGTGGCCACTCACTGCGGATAAGTTCGCAAACTGGGTAAACGCAGTGAATGGAAATGGAGAGACAGTTAACCTTTTCATGGACTACGAGACCTTTGGTGAGCACCAATGGGAGAGTACAGGTATCTTTGATTTTCTTCGTCATATGCCGAAGGAGATCTTGAAGAATAAGGATAACGGATTCCTCACTCTTTCTGAAACATGTAAGGCGTATAAGGCACGTGATAAGGTGGATATGCCGCATATCGTCACCTGGGCAGACACGGAGCGTGACCTCTCCGCTTGGACTGGGAATAGCATGCAGCAGTCATCCCTCTCTGAGCTCTACAGAATAGAAGCAAAAATTATCGCGACCAAGGACAAGAAAATAATTGACGACTGGAGGAAGCTTCAGACGTCTGACCATGTCTACTACATGTGTACCAAGTGGTTCGCGGATGGGGACGTGCATAAATACTTTTCACCCTATGAATCCCCGTATGAGGCCTTCATAGCTTTCACGAATGCTCTCACGGACCTGAAGCTTCGTGCAGGTATCAAATAACCAAAAATAATTTAGAAGTATGGCAAAATCACTTATTTTAGCAAATGGAAATATCTTTGTTGGACTGAACCAATCTGGCTTGGTAAGTGATTTCTTCTTTCCATTCGTTGGATCTGAAAATCATGTGCGAGGTGAACCACACAGGATAGGCATCTGGCAGCGAGGGCGACTCTCATGGCTTGATAGCGATGAGTGGAATATCGAGATTGATCTGGAGAAGGATACCTTCATCGGAAGAATGAAGTGCTTCAACAGGAATACGAACCTCGAACTCCTTTTTGAAGATGTCGTCTACAACGAGAAAAATATATTCCTCCGTCGCGTGACCGTCACGAATCATGAGGACCACACCGAAGACATCAAGGTGTTCTTCCACCAAGTCTTCTCTATCTACGGCACGAAACAGGAAGATACGGCGTACTACGATCCGGCAAGTCATTCCGTGATCCACTACGAGGGACGGCGTGTGTTCCTGATCTATGCTGAGACAAGTGATGTGCCCTTTGATGATTATTCTGTCGGTCTCTATGGTATCGAAGGAAAGGAAGGTACCTGGAGAGATGCAGAGGACGGTGTCTTATCCAAGAATGGTATTGAACATGGTCATGTAGATTCCACATTTTCACTAACCCTCACGCTCCATAAAGAGGAGAGCAAGGAGATATTTTATTGGATAGCGGTGGGCGAGACGAAAATTGAAGTGTATGAGTTGAATGACTACATCAAATACAAGACTCCTGAACATTTGATCGAGAGTACTTCCAAGTTCTGGCGAGCGTGGCTTATGCGACAGGATAACCATATCTGTGACATGACGTCTGATAGGCAACTTGATCTTTTCAAGAAATCCCTTTTCTACATCCGCGGCAACATCGACAATCGTGGAGCAATCATCGCCTCCGGTGACTCAGATATGCTCCAAGGTGGCCGCGACACCTATAGCTATATGTGGCCGCGAGATGGAGCGATGACAGTAATGGCACTTCTCCTTGTCGGCGAATATAACATCTCAAAACATTTCTTCAAATTCTGTAACGATGTCCTCGAGCCGGATGGATACTTGATGCATAAGTATCGCTCGGACAAGTCTCTTGGTAGCTCCTGGGAACCATTCGTCAAAGATGGACTCCCAGTCCTTCCTATTCAGGAAGATGAGACGGCACTCGTTCTTGTTGCACTCTGGGAATATTACTGGAAGACCAAAGATATCGAGTTCATCGAGTCTCATTATGATAGTGTCGTCAAGAAGATGTCGACATTCCTCGTAGACTTCACCGACCCGAACACTCACCTGCCACTACCAAGCTATGATCTCTGGGAAGAGAAGCACGGTGTGTCGACGTTCACTGCTTCTGCAACGTACGCTGGACTCGTCGCAGGAGCAAAGTTCGCCAAACTTTTCGAAAAAGAAAACGACGAGAGGATATTCACAAATGCTGCTAATCAGATGAAGGAATCAATTCTTGCTCATATGTATGACAAAGACTTGAAGATGTTCGTAAAAATGATTAATATGAAAGATGGGAAGATACTCTATGACAAGACTATCGATATGTCGAGCATCTACGCGATATTCGCCTATGGAGTCCTTCCAGTGAATGATCCAATCGTGAAGGAATGCATCACAACAATAGAAGAGAAGCTCCGTATCCACACTGGCATTGATGGCATCCCAAGATATGAAGGTGACAGATACTACCTTCAGGTGGAAGGGGTACCCAATCCATGGTACATCACAACCATGTGGCTTGCTCAATACTACGCGCTCACTGCTACAAGCAATGAAGATCTAGACACGGTGCGCTACTGGTTAAACTGGGTTGTCATACACTCCCCTGTATCGCGAGTCCTTTCTGAGCAGCTCCATCCTTTCACTGGGGACCAGCTCTCTGCCACTCCGCTTACCTGGAGTCACGCAGAGTATGTCCGCACCATTATGCAATACCACCAAGCACTTGAAAGGCTGGGCTTGTGCCAAATACAAAATAAATAATTGAACCTACTACTATGGAACCCAATCTCACACCGCTTATGACATTTAAGGAACAGTTCAACTTTGTTCCGCATATTATTAATGAAGAAAATTTGAAACAACACACAAACGTCATAGTCTGTGGCATGGGAGGCTCAGCAATATGCGTGTCACTCCTTAAGATGTTGTTCCCAGACCTTTCACTCTCACTCCATAACACATATGGTTTACCTACAGGTTTCCAAAAAGAGACGACACTTCTTATCTTCAACTCATTCTCTGGCAATACTGAGGAAGTATTAGATGGCTTTCACTATGGCACAAAAGAGCACCTCACCATGGCAGCACTTAGCACCGGATGGCAGCTGATAGCACAAGCAGAAGCGACTGGTACACCACATGTGAAGATTCCTTTAAATGACCTTGAGCCACGCTTCTCCATCGGATACCAGATGATTGGACTGCTCTCCCTCATGGGAGAGCATGAAAAGATAGCTAGCTTGCGAGAGAAAGTAGCGCGCGTTGATATGGGAAAAGTAGAAGAATCTGGAAAGGATTTGGCGGGCAAGTTCACCAACAAATATCCTGTCATCTATGCTTCCTCGTTACTCTACCCTGTTGCTTACTTGATCAAGGCGGCGATTAACGAAGGATCAAAAATCCCATGCTTCGTGAGCATTCTTCCAGAAGCCAATCACAACGAGCTCCAAAGCTTCATCACTGATGACTCGCGAGATGAGCATGAGCATTTTGGATTTCTTTATTTACGTTCTACCTATGATCACGTGAGAGTCTCCCGAAGATTCTCAATCATGCATGACCTCTATACTGCACGAGGATTCAGTGTAGAAGTGCTCGAGAAGGACTCAACGAATATGGTTGAGGTGTTTGAGACCATTCTCATTGGGTACTTTTTAGCGACATACCTAGCTATTGGTAGAAATGTCGATCCATACAAGACGCCTTTCGTCCAAAAGTATAAGGGCATCCTGACACAATAATCCATGTACATCTTGATTGACATTGGTGGGACAAATACACGAGTAGCGCTCACGGAAGACCGAGAATCATTCGGTAATCCTACTATCTTTCCTACGCCACAGAACTTTGATATATGGTTCCACGAAGTAATCAATCACATAGCGGCGCTCACTGGTGGAAGACAGTTAACAGCAATTATTGTTGGTATGGCAGGAAGCTTCTCACCAGATCATGGAAGCGTCTACTCTTCCCCGCACCTTAATGAATGGCAAGGAATCAAACTGCGTGAGAAGCTCGGTGGGTGGTTCAACTGTACTACCATCATCGAAAATGATACGGCGCTTGTGGGGTTAGGAGAGGCCCTCTACGGTGGAGGAAAAGGTCACGACATTGTGGTCTATATCACCATTAGTACTGGGGTTGGCGGAGTGCGTATCGTGGATGGGAAAATGGATAGAAATAAGTTTGGTTTTGAAATAGGACATCAGATAGTGAATGACGGGAATGAAATTGAATACTACCTAGCCGGAAGCTCTCATGAGAAGCGTTTTGGCATGCCGTCGAAGGAAATCAAAGACAAGAAATTCTGGAAGGAAGTCAACTACTACACCGGGGTGCTCGCAGCGAACACGACAATGTACTGGTCCCCTGCGGTGATAGTATTTGGCGGCCCTGTTATGAAAGATATAGACCTCATCGAGGTAGAAAAAATTGCGAGGGGCTTTACCAAAATATATGAAACCTTGCCAGTCATCACAAGAAACGAGCTTGGTGATTTGGGTGGTATCTATGGGGCGTTAGCGAAGAGTAAGGAACTCTGATACTAAAAACCCTACGCATCGCGGAGGGTTTTTAGTAGCTACTTAATATCAATATGACTCCAAGCGAAGTCCTTGTCACCATGGACTTTTTTACCAGGATTCAAGATTCCTAATGGATCAAAGATGGCCTTTGTCTTTTCAAATAGCGTAATAATTTCCGGTGAGAACATCTTAGGAAGGTATGATGTGCGAAGGAGTCCGTCATTATGCTCTCCTGACATCGAGCCTTTGTATAGAAATACAAGGGTATACACTTCATCCATTAATTGATGAAGAACCTCTACGATTCCTTCCTGATGGATATCAACGAGCGGAATGATATGGAAGTTAGCGTTCCCCATGTGTCCTGCCACGGTATAGGTCAAATCCTTGAACTTTTCCTGCTGGAAAATGGTTTCCAGTTTTGGTAAGAACTCTGGAAGGTCAAGTGGGTGAACGACAATATCATCAATTGTTGGCGCAGTACGCATACCCTTTAGTTTCTGGCGAAGAAGGTTGAAACTCTCACGTCTGAAGGTCCAGTACTTCTTGGATTCTCTCTCACTTTTGGTGCGCTTGATAGGAAGCTTAAATGATTTCATATCTGCATATGCAGAAGCGACCTGTGTGTCGACTTCTTCCTCGGAATCACCAGTAAATTCTGCCATCAGGATTATCTTCGGTATGCCACCTGTGAGCGCCATCCAGAACTCCGGCAGGAACTGGAATCCGAGTGTGAACATATTGCCTCCCATACGAAGCGCGATATCCTTGAAGAATTTGATAGCGATCTTAAAGGTGTGATCGTCGTATGACTCTAGCGTTTCTGGTTTATGCTGAAGCATCTTGACGATGATTTCGCCCAAGTGAACAGTAGACGGTACGAACATGACAATCATGCGTGAGTGCACTTTAGGAATGATACCAGTGAGCGTGGCAGAGGTGACCGCAGCGAGTGTGCCTTGGCTTCCTACGACGAGTTTGGAGAGGTCAAATATTCCTGTCTCTTTGTCATAAACATTCCAAAGGTAGTAGCCGGAGGAATTTTTGGATACTGTAGGTTTGGCAGCTTTGATAACATCATAATTCTCATTTACAAGTTCAAATATCTCCTTGTGAATCCTACCTCCTTCACTATTCTCACTCAACTTCTTTATAATTTCTTCACCGTGTAAGGCACGCAAAAGATCACGGGCACCATTCGCATACACAACATCAAGAGATTGAACATAGTCCTCAGTCTTTCCATAGACAAGTGTCTTCTCCCCTCCTGAATTGTTCGATACGATACCCCCAATAGCAGCAAGCTCACGTGACGCTGGGTAGCTTGGCATGAGCCATCCTGCCTTAAGCGTATACTTCTCAAAATCGCGATAATATACTCCAGGCTCAGCTGTCGCTTCGGTACTCGTCACATCAGTCACATGGTTCATATACTTCGTCGTATCAATTACTATCGAATAGCATAATGGCCCCCCTGTCATACAGGTGCCAGCAGCACGCATCGAAACTGCAATATCAAATCCTTCTGACTTCTTCTGTGATACATAAGTAAGTACCGCGCTAATATCCGGTGCCACTCTCGGGTAGACCACAATCTCCGGCTTCACATAAAAGAGGCTGGTGTCGCGTGCCACGCGTTCCCTGTCAAACTCCGCGAGTGTCGCATCACCTTTTAATAATCTACTTATATCCTTCAAAATATCCTGATAATTCGGTTGATTCATATGAGAAAAGTATAGCACGGGCCAGGGCACAGATGACAGACAACAGATGAAATACTGAAGAAGTATTACAAAAAGTGGCGCACCTAGAGGTATTGCGATTTCATGAGGGTTGAGTACAATCTATGAAATCAGGAACCTACGGCGCCATTTTTGAACTGCATCATCTGTTGTCTGATGTCTGGTCTTTCAAGAAACCATCTCATCTAACTTCTGTTCTATCTCCTTCTCCGTTATCTCGAGTCGCTTCTTGAACTTCTTTAGGATTGCCGTCTCCTCCTTGGTGAGCTCGCGCTTCCTCTCTGCTTTAACTAAGATGTCATGGAATTCTTCCGTGTCCCTCCTAAGGGCCCCAACGTTGACACGAAGTGTATCTTCAACTTCAGAGAGACTACGCTTAATTCTTCTCCTAAACCTAACAAACTGGACGAATGCATACCAGAGTGTTGCTACAACCGTGAGTACTGTGACAACAACAAGGAGAAGCACTGATAGCCAGTTCATGACGAAGATCCCAAAACGAATAAGTGCCATCTTCTCTACCACAATCACTCTGTTCTCCGTGTACTCACTCATGGAGCCTCGTCCATCAATGACTCGCGCCCTCATCTCATAGATACCTGACGGAAGTTTCTCACCCCAGAGAAGACTGAAGACACCAGCATCATTTGATGAAGCCTTTCCGGTAAATGGTGTACCGTCGGTGTCTACCAAGGACACCTCAACAGTTGACTGAGGATATGTCGCTCCGACAATCTTAAAATTCGTATCAAAATCAACCTTCTTAGTGTATTCAGTAATCGTTGGTGGAGATATAGTCTGTATCGTGTAGTCAAGAGATACCGTACTGATATTGCCAGCATTGTCGACTGCACTGATCTTCACCGTATGATTGCCAGAACTTTGCTTAGGAAGATGATAGAGATTAGACGGATCAATCGGATAGTCCAATGCCTGGCCATTATCCACACTCATATTGATAGACGCTATGCCAGAGAGTTTGTCTTCAGTAAGTATGAGAACCCCTGGGGTCTGATTGCTCGTTACGACACCATCCGGGAAAGAAGCTTTCAAACTCTCAGGTGCTTGCGAATCTATCTGGAACTTATACGTTGCCACTTCCCCCCAACCACTCGCATTCTTAAACTGCACATGCATGTAGTACACGCCGTCAGTATCCACGGTGAATGAACGGTTAGCAACTGGGGGGTCATATACTTTCGTTGGCTTGTCATCTTCCTTCTCACCATAAATTGTGCGTACAGCAGTCACTGATCCAGGGATTTTCCATTCAAATGTTGCATCCTTCCTGCTGTACCACTTGGTACTATCCGGGTGTGTTGGGGACGTCACTACCGGAATCGTTGTCTCCTTGATGGTCTCTGTCGGGGCAGTGCCTGTGTCATTGATATAAATAAATGCAGAACCAAGTGTCTTTAAGACATCCGTTGCATTCCCATCGTTAGCAAGTACCTGACCAGACTTGAGTGTGAGACTCACATTTCCTGCTTGCTTTGCCTTAAAACTAATCGAAATAACCTTACCAGAGGCTTTGTCAAAACCTGGGTTAGGCGCAACACCTTC
>JAYVXX010000030.1:0-2356 GCA_043784805.1 Minisyncoccota bacterium
AGAGCTTTATTCGAGTTTGACCAAGCGATGGACATCCTTAACGGTGGAACAGCTTTAACTATTTCAACCGGTGGCCTTGTTCTATCACATGAGTTGTAAGGAGGTCTCGTTATGGCATCAGATACAACAAGTGCACGTGGTTATAGTGCGAAGAGTAAACATAAGACTAAAGTCGTAGCCCAATATAGAAATGCCACGTCTACTGCACCTTCAATCAGTGAACTAATGCGAGTATCTCCTGTATATACAACTCCAAGTATTACTGCTGGTAGACCATCAGGAGATAAGCTTGTCCAAACATCGGAGACCATTGCTACCTGGGGGCATCCAAGAGTATTTGTAGGAGGCCACGATGTTTCCTACTATCGCAATGTACCGATTGATATTTCTCTACTAAGTTGGACTCGTCTTGGAAACTATGAGGCTATCGAGTTCACCTTGCCCGCATTAACTATCTATGACTTGCCAGGTTCTAATGATTTAACTTGGTTAACCGATAGTGCTTCAATTCGGGTAGATAAAATAGACGGTTCAGGAAATGCTTCTATTATTTGGCTTGGAACTATTAATGCGATCCGCCCCGGAGTTGATGGACTTGGAATGGTCATTAGCGGTCATGGTCTCTTCTATGAACTTCAATACATTCTGGCACTTCCTACAGCTGGTGGAACTCAATCTATTCCAACACAAGACCTTGGATACACAATCGCTGCGAACCTCAATAAGCATCGTATAAATACTGCTCTATGTAAGCCTGTATCCGTTGGTCAATATGCTCAGAAAGACGGTGGAGGCGAAGATATGGTCTCTTTCGTTAAGAGTTGCCTAACGATGAGCGAAAGCCCTTCTAACGAAGCATGGACAGTTTGGATTGATTCTAAATCCGTCCCTTCAATTGTAAGAACTAATGCGATCCCAGGTGCTAAGACAGTGACATTAGTCGCTGGTCAAGATGGTGTAGAAGATAGCATCTCAAAAGATACAACTAGTGGTACTACTTCCATATTAGGTCAGGGAACTACTAAGGGTGGCTTTGCTTGGAGGAATACCAAGTATCCACTGAGTTCCGCAACTGCTTACCGTTTCCCATTAGATGACCCTTCTGGTGGCTTTGCTGAAGGTGCACTTGACGGCCAACTATTTACCTACGCTGGAGGAACTACCGCTATAGGTGGAGTTCTAAAGCAGAAATTAGTTGCCTTGGGTCGAAGGATTCCTTCCGCATCTGCCTCTCATAGTTCCGTTTCATATATGACCTTTGATTCATATACAACGGTTGCCGTAAAAGCGCAGCAAGCAGCATGGAGCCAAAAGGTCACAGGAGTAGTCGATGCTAAGTTCTGGTCTAGGTTAATGGGTCAAAGAGATTGCACTGCGGGTAATTACATCGCACCTCTCGCTTCTAATCCTGCTACGCAACCGCGTTTATATAATGCTTATGGTAAAGACGTTGGTCCAAATCCAGCATATAAAGCAACTATTAGAAAAAATGAAATCTTTCAAGACTTCGGAGATGGCGTATCACTATCTCAAGCAACGGTTACTGCTTCAGCAATAGTTAATAGAGACCTCGTTCGACCAATTGAAGGAGACCTCGTTCTCACTGTATGCCCACAAGAACATGCTCGTTGGGATATAGCCCCGGGAGACACTCTCATCTATAAACAAAAATGGGGAGCCAATCGTTCATTCATAGTGAATCGGGTCGAATGGTCTTTATCAACAGATCCGACAGTGACCATTAACATAAGTACAAGAGATATCGATTGGTCTGCGATGCAGGCACAAATAAACCGCATTCGTGGCAAGGCACTTATAACTGCTCAAAAAAATGGTGTTGTCGCTGCTCAGACTGGTGTTATGAGTGTAGCAACTGCACCCGCTGCTTCTGCTGGCTCAAGTGTTAATGGAATCCTTGGACTTACCGATGCCGTATCTGGCTCTTATGTACTAAATACAACTGTTCAAGATTACTTGGTTCCTTTAACTGGAGCTGTAGGCCCATTAACGATTACTGTTCCACCAGAGTCTTCAGTACCTTTCCGCGTCGGAGCACAAGTTCACTTTGAGATGGTTAATGGAACCTCTAGTTCTGTCTATGCCTTCCTCGCTGGAGCAGGAGTGACCATTGACGCTTTCCCAGGACTAAAACTTGCCGGTAAGGGTGCCTTTGCTACCTTGGTATACAAGGGAAGCGATAACTGGCTTCTCGTGGGAGCTCTGAGTGCCTAATGGCCGTCGTCGTCGGAGCATGGGCAGCTTCAGTCGTTGCTGCGTTTTCTAATTGGATACATCAAACTACTTCATTCCCTAGTGGTGCCTTGATGGTCGCATCAAGTAGTGATGGTACGCGTCT
>JAYVXX010000031.1:0-7816 GCA_043784805.1 Minisyncoccota bacterium
CGCGAGACTTTATCGACGAGCTTGCGAGGAGAAGTCTTGTGACCGAATTTCACATTCTCCGCAAAATCGCGAGCGCACTGGCACGACAAGCTTTTACGCAGTACAGAATGGCAAGCGTACTCGCGACCACATTCTGCCTCCGCAAAATAGTGCATAATTTCCGCTCGAGTTTTTAGAAAAAAAGCCCTGCACAGTGCAGGGCTTTTGAGTTTTAGGGAATTCGCATGTTACCAGGCAGCAAGCATAATCCCCTTACCGTCCTTGGTGTTGGCGTGCGCTACCCTACCCCATCCCGCCTTCCTGTAGCGCTCCATAAGAGCATTCACAACTGAAATGGGCGGCTCCTTGTCTCCCGCAAGGGTATGCGTGAAGTAAATTGGATCCTTCCCCCCGGTATAATTGCTAAGAAGTTCATCAACCTGTTTTTCAAGTTGAACCAGCTCTCTTCTCTGGTCGTCTGATAGAAATGCTTCGATAGGCGAAAGAGCCATGACTATCTCCTTTCATTTGGTTTGTTGTCCTAGATTCAAGCCTATCTGTAATTAAAAATATGTCAAGAAAAATCGACACAAATGGTGGATATCAATTTTTATCGAATTTCTAAAATAGTTCCACCTTCGTCTCACAATCCCTCCAAAATACAAAGGAAAGGGGTCGGGAATCGGGAGTGTTTCCGTGGCGAAAAAAAGCGAAGCGTTAGAAACCGAGGGGTTTCTAAAACTGAAATGAGTGAATCGAATGGAGGTTGTGAGATTCTTACGTCCTCCACAAAATCATGAGAAAAAATCTTGTGATTTTTGTATACTGAAAATATGGAAACTTTCTTTAAAAATTTCTTTACTCATCTTTATCAGCTTTTTCTTCCTCGATACTTGTGGGTGCACGTAGTAGCCATACTCGGAACGTATCTCATAGTCATGAGTGGTTTTGATTGGTGGTATTTCGTTACATTAGATATCGGAGAATTGTATCGGTATCTTTTCCCAGGGCTTTTGCTTGGCATGTTTCTTCCGCTTGTGATACCTTCCCTCCTTGTAGTTATAAGTGCGATTTCTCATCGTACAAGCTTTAAAACTATTGGGTTAGCACTTCTTGAGTCAGCAGTAGTGGGGTGGTTACTTTCAGCAGCATACAAGGCATTCACTGGACGAATTCAGCCACCACAAAACGCACTTGTAGATACAAGTCATGGTTTTAATTTTGGTTTCATGAGGCATGGAATATTCTGGGGTTGGCCCTCATCACATACAGTGGTTGCATTTGCAACCATGACTACTTTGTATTTTCTTGTACCGAAGAGATATACGTGGTTAGGAGTAATCGGATTATTGTATGCACTCTACGTAGGCATTGCGGTATCAATTCAAATTCATTGGTTCTCAGAGTTTTTTGCAGGTGCACTCTTTGGCTCACTTGTCGGTGTTGTGGTGAGTAAGTCATATAGAAATAAAAAGGCAAAAGATGCATCATTGGCTGGCTGACTTTTCTCGGGGTCGAGGCTAGATGTCGAGATGAGAAAAGCAAAGCTTTCAGATCAGCAGATTTGTGGCTTGGCCATAAGAAGAAAGCCGTAGGGGTGACCGAATACTCACATTCTATTTATGTAGTATTACAACACACGTTTTATACAAGAATGGTCACTGTCACTTGTACCTCCTTAACTTCGACCACTACTATGTACAGGTACTTGTAAGAAAGATTCCGTTGTGTACGTCATAATAGTAGCATCCTTAGTTTGTATTTATTAACTTAAAAAACTACACAATTATGACACTTCGCAGCGATTTTGAAGACAAGTTTGCTAAAACAGGGAAAAATATTGACGACATGGTTAACAACACCAGTGAAAATATGAGGGAAGAAAGGCGAAAATTGAAATCTGATTGGACTCACCTTGAAACTAAAATGAAAGATACTGGTGAGGACGCATGGGACGGAGTTAAGGACGAAATGGAGAGAGGTCGGGATAAGATTGAAGAATCGTATAACGATCTTAAAAATAACGTATCAGAGCATGGTGATCATACCGGACACAACCATTAACACCTACATCTGGAAATCTTGAAGTAAACACATGTAAAGTTACATAATGAAGCAAACACAATGGCCCCTAAGTGGTTATTGTGTTTTGATTCTCTACAATGAGTTCGTGCTATGATTAAGCAACAACCTCAAATATATGACCTACACCGGCGCCTGCCACTGCAAAAAAGTAACGTTCGAAGTCGAGATGGAAATGAAAGGAATCATTTCCTGCAATTGTTCGTATTGTTCCATAAAAGGCTTGTTGTTAGGTTTCGTTCCACGGAGTGATTTCAAGGTATTGACTGGCGAAGAAAATCTCACGACGTACAAATTCAATAAGCATGTGATTGACCATACATTTTGCAATTACTGCGGGACACAAGCGTTTTCTTTCGGAACCGGACCGGACGGAAGTGCTGTTGTAGCGATAAACATCAGAGCGTTACATGGTGTAGATCTGAATACCTTGGAGATCACTCCGTATGATGGGAAAAGCAAATAATAGTACTTTCCTCCTCCACTCCACCCGCCGTTGTCCTTTCTGTATCCGTGTCCGTATGATGCTGTACCTTAAAGGTTTGGAATATGAAGTAATTGAAGAACCTCTCCGGAAGTGGACGAGTTGGATGAAGGATTGGAGTGCAAATGCCAATGAGCGTGCTCGGGTACCAGTGCTTCGTATACGTAATGACCAAGAGGAAGAAGAAATATATCCTGAATCAAATGAAATCAACCTGATGCTTGATAGTAGGTATGGAAAGAAGATGTTTACTCCAGAACTGCAATCAGATGCATTCCAAGAAATGATTTCTTGGAATACTTGGTGTGATGATATATTGAAGCCCCAGATTGACCTCTATAAGTATGGAGAGAATTTAAAGCTCGATCAAGTTCAGCATGTACAAGATTCTGAGGTATTGCGTACGATGCTAACCACGCTTGAAAATGCGTTAGTTGGGAAGCCTTTTCTTCTTGAAGGCCGCCTTACTATCGCTGATATAGCTATCATACCTTTCATACGTCAGATCATGCGGACTCGTGAAGGGGAGTTTGATTTCAGTGAGTTCCAAGCAATATGGAATTGGACACATTCAGTCACAGATACAGCGTGGTTCCAAGAGATTGTGATGAAAAAAGATAAGGAGTCTTAAGAATGATTCCAGCTTTGCTTCACTATCCCCGCTTTGGGTAATTCAAATAAGTTTCATCTCGTTCAAGAATACTCACTAGGTTGCAGATGATATACTTCCTCCATGCGCCACCCAACCCATTACGCCGGTCTCTTAAAAAGATACTTTACAAAACTTGGAACTAAAGTCGACGATGAAGTGTATGATGGTCACAAACATATTGACCTTTCTGTTGATAGAGCTAAGCTTGATATTGAAGTTGACGGGATACAGCATTTAACTGACTCCCAACAAATAATAACTGATATCGAAAGATCAAAACACTCTAGAGAAGATGGATATGAAACTATACGCGTACATAATATAGACTTGAAAGAGAATGCTGGAGGTATCGCAAGTGCTATAGCAGAAGTATCAGCTATTCGTGAAGAGGGTATAGATACTATGGGAGGTGGACTAAAAAATGAATATCCCCAATAGCATCCTCCGTTCAATCTTTAACTTTGTCCTTACGAAAGTTTTTAGAACCAATAAGAAGTATCCAGTACTCCTTAATATTTTTATATTCTTTTCCATTCCGATATTTAATCTGCTCCGTAAAGTGCTCCTGCAGCTCTATGTACTAGTATCATCGCTCTACAAAAGTATAAGAAATAAGACGTTACAATAAAATCTACTCAGCACATTGAGTTTAAGGAATTTAGAACTACTCCCTCAAAGAAAAAAGGACTACCCGTGGGTAGTCCTTTTCGGAGTGGTCATCGTTGGAAGGTCAACACCTTCTTGAGCCGATGACGCCATGAAAGGTTGGGCCAAGGCCTTCGTGAATCGTAGAAGACACTATAAAGGAGGAATCCGATAACGCTCAGTAGTACTCCCCCTTCGATAACGGCGAAGAGCACTTGTGGGCTTATTCCTAGTAGAAAGAGGATCGGAATAGCAGCGATGAGGAGAACAAAGGGGATGATAAAGCCCCAACAACTCTGTAAGAATTTCATTACGTACCTCCAATAGGAATGGATGTTGCTGAACCAACTACAATCTACCACACCTACTTTGTATGTCAAAATGATGCCACAGTACAACTGTTTCAGTCAATTTCAGGCCTTCCACCATGATTCTCAAGGGCCAACCAAACCTGTATGAAATTATCACCACGTTAGCTGTACTAGTATTCGATATCAGGTGCTCCTTCAGTGATATACTTGAGGTCTGGTTAACAGATACTTTGCATGAGGGACTCTAAGAAAAATACTAAAAAAATAAGATGGACTACCCAGTATCTAGTATATGCCGGCTTTTTTATTGCAGGTACAATTGTAGGGTTAGTCGGCACTAAATCCTTTTTTCTTTCAAAAAATCAAGCCTACTTTACACATGTTGTTGCTCACGAGAGTCAGAGCACTTTTTCGTACTTGAGGCCATTCATTGGTTTTGATGCACCAAACGCGCTCACGATCGGTCAGTATACCCCGCTCTATTCCAAACTGAAGAATATACTTGAAGGTGATAAAGGAAGTGGGGACGTGATACGCTACTCGGTATATTTTCGTGACCTTAATAACGGTCTTTGGATTGGGCTTAATGAAAATGACAAGTACAATCCTGCAAGCCTTCTTAAGATAGCGAGCGCTATTACTGTTTATAAGGAATCAGAAGCTAATCGTTCGTTTTTGCAGCAAGCGGTTAGATACACACCGTCGATGGCACATTACAATAGTTTAATAAAAGGAGCTTCTCCATCAGAACTCAAAATTGGTGAGTCCTATACCGTTGAGTATCTTATTAAGGTACTGCTTATCAAGTCTGACAATGGTGCAAAGGATGCGCTTGTGAGCGTGATTGATAGTAATATGCTGTATGAGGTATTTAACGATTTAGGATTGCCTGACCCTCAAGAAATTGATGATTACACAATATCTTCAAGAGACTATTCGCTCTTTTTTAGAATGCTCTATAATGCATCATACCTTTCCCGAGACTATTCCCAAGAGATATTAAAGACTCTTACCAATGCGGACTTTACGAGTGGACTTGTGGCAGGAGTTCCACGAGATGTCAAAGTTTCCCATAAGTATGGGGAGTATATTTCATTTACGAAAGGCACCTCTTCCGTGTCATCAATTGAGCTTCATGACTGTGGTATTGTCTACCATCCCGCACATCCGTATATTGCTTGTGTCATGACGGAAGGTGTGGACGAAGCTAAGCTTAAGAAGACAATCAAAAACGTGTCACAGGTTATCTATTCTTCGGTTGATAGTAATTATGAGAAGTAACGCTAGAGTTTCGTTTTTCTACTGGTTAGGTATACTCTCTTTATGACTCCTGTCCGCACTCATGATGAAGAATACATGCGTATTGCTCTTGAAGAAGGAAAAGATGCGCTCTCCCGAGGAGATTTTCCAGTTGGGGCTGTTCTGTGATTGATGGGGAAGTAATTGGAAAAACCAATAATTCTCTACTCAGTAAAAAAACATGGGGAGACCATGCAGAGACGAGGCTTCTTTTGGAACATTCACAGGCAATCAGGGAAAGAAAGACACAGAATCCGGATGCCATCGTTGAGCTCTATTCGACACTTGAACCGTGTCTCATGTGTTTTGGTACTGCGGCCATGCATCGCGTCAGCAGGGTAGTATTCTCACTTCATGATCCGACGGGAGGCGTGACTCATATCAGTAATGAGAACCTCCCAGTTTTCTATCAGATTAACTGGCCTAGCGTTCAACATGGATTGTTTAAGGAATATGCCTACGATATGTTCTATGACTTCATAGAGAGACAAACATCTGGACCATGGCCGACAGCTAAGAAACTTTTTGAAGATATGAAAGCCGGATGGAAATAATTTTAAGATATACTCCTTGCTGCCTCCTTTAATTCTTTAATATCAAACTTTTTCATTTTCAAAAACGTCTGCGTGACGCGATTAACTTTTTCCTTATCGTTGCTCGTCATCAATTCGTTCATGATGCTCGGTACTATCTGCCACGACACGCCATACTGATCCTTGCACCAGCCGCACTGCTCAGACGCAGGGACTTTGGAGAGCTTCTCCCAGTACATATCTATCTCTTCTTGGGTATCGCAGTTGATGACGAATGATATCGCTTCGTTGAAGGTGAAGTCATGCTTGATAGAACTATCCATGGCCATGAAGTGCAGATTCTCGAGACTGAAGCGTGCATGTTTCAAATACCCTTCTGTATCGCCTTCGCCTTTGCTATAGGGTACCAACATCTCAGTATTGGAATGGGGGAAAATACTTGTGTAGTATTCGATTGCTTCTTTGGCTTTGCCGGCAACATTCTGTGTGAACATGAGGAGAGGAGTAATCTTCTGGGTGATTGTATGATTGTCGCTGAATGATAGCTGCCATGAAAGTCCATACCTATCCTGGAGCCAGACATACTTGTGTGCCCAGACATACGTGTTGTATGGCATGAGGACGTTGCTTCCTGGAGAGAGTTTGTTCCAGGCATCTTCGATCTCTGCTTCACTCTCAAAGACAACGAACATCGATATTGATGGGTTGATTTTAAAATATGGACCGGCACTTATCGCCATGAACTCCTGACCAGAAAGCGTGAAGGTTATCATATCGCAGTCGCCGGATGGTGTACCAGTGATGGTCGTAATGTTGTTCACTTTGGAGTCAGGAAATATCGAAGTGTAGAAAGCCGTTGCTTCCTTTGCGGAGGTGTCAAACCATAAATGGGGGACGATTTTTTGCATGTAAGTAGTGTTGTGGTAGTTAGTGCGTTTCTACGTAGTTTTTAAAATTAACAAGAATGGATTGCCAGCCACTACGCTGCATCTCCGCTGGGTTGATATTTTCTGGGTCAAATGTTTCTGTTATCTTGGTATGTTCTCCTTCTTGCTCAAAGAGAATGGTTACTTTTCTCGCATCGTCACCATCCATAGTGTATTCAATACGCTTGTACGGATCAACTAAGGTGTAGGTACCTGTAAA
Organism: Minisyncoccota bacterium; assembly: GCA_043784805.1. GTDB lineage: Bacteria > Patescibacteriota > Minisyncoccia > Phycocordibacterales > UBA5272 > UBA11704. The sequence goes on from JAYVXX010000031.1 coordinate 7,132, forward strand.
GTCAAATGATGCACTTCCATCCTTTGCACGCATGACAGTTTTGAACCTACCATCGGTCACGATATCATTTTCAGCGTCCGGGCATTCCCAATCGTCTGAAGCAAACGCCCAATTGGTAATATGTTCTGGGAGCGTCCACATATCCCATATTTTTTCTACAGTGCCGTTAACTTTTTCGGTTACAGTGATAGCTTCCATAACTATATTTTGCTTGTGCAATTAAACATCCACTTGATTCCGTACTTATCCGTACATGATCCGAAGTAGTCTCCCCAGAACATCTCTTGTAATTGCATCTCAATCTTGCCACCATCTGAGAGTGCGGTAAACAACTTACTCGTTTCATCACGCGTGTCTGGTTCAAGATTAATATACATGTTCGTTCCGAACACAATTGTAAAACCCATTGATTCTGGAGCATCCGTTCCCATCAGCATATGTCCACCAAGGATAGGAAGCGCTATATGCATGACGAGATTTTTATCCTCTTCCGAGAGCGGTGGGTGTCCAACTTGTTCCGGAACTTCTCTCATGCGGCGAATACCGCCAACGAATTCTCCGCCAAAGACTGACTTGTAGAATGTGAACGCTTCCTCAGTGTTTCGAGGAAAGTTGAGATAGGTACTTGTTGTTGCCATGATGATGTAGGTGCTTATTAGTAAGTAATGTATAGTTTATCATTTTG
>JAYVXX010000032.1:0-2337 GCA_043784805.1 Minisyncoccota bacterium
AAGCAGTAAGGGAAGAACGGTCTCACAAAGGCCGTTCTTTTTATCTTTACTCTCCAGTTTTGTTTTTGTATATATCAAAAAGTCGCCATTACGGGCGACTTCCTAGAAGGGTGAGAGTTTTATTTTTTGTTTTAGTGCCTTGTGAAGGCCTTCTCGCGTTTCGTCAGCAATGACACCAGAGCGGAACGTTTCAAGTACCTGCTCTATAAGCTTGCGAGGGACGGTGACTGTCGGCTCCTCCTCTTTTAGAAGCTTCCCACCGTTATGTATCTTAAGTGGGAAGCATGCATATCGTCCATAGAACTTATAGTCTTGCAAATGGTGTGGGCTAGGCAATGGAACATACCCCCATTGGAGACGTTGGCCATTGCCATTGTAGTCTGAGACCAGTTGGACAATGAACTCCGGCTTCATGTTGAACTTCTTGGTAGCATGGCGCATTAACCTATCGTATGCATCGCTAGGCATGATTTGATCCCCTTGAGTAGATGGTTTCTACCTGCGATACTATATGAAAAGCATCTCTTTGTCCATGAAGAGAATCAGAAAAAAGAGCCTTAGAATTAAGGTCTTTTGTATTTAGTCAGGCAGCCCTTTGAATGCGTCAGTTTGGATGTTACTCGCCCAGACACTTTTTTCTAGAAGAGAGTGAGCCATGCTTTCGACGAAGGCTGGGCTTCCAGCAATCATGAATGCCGCATTCCTATTCTTACTCAAGACCGAGTCAACAGTTGTTCCAATTTCTTCTCGTGTGATTCTGTGCTGCTCGAAATTAAGCTTAGAGAATTCTTGCTCGTATAAATAGTTTTCTTTTCCGATATGAATGAGAATCGGAACAACAGGGGTACTCATCTCAAAATATTCACGAACAATCGAGCGGAAAGGAGTGACACCTATGCCGTTCCCAATCATAACGAGTGTCCCAGAATCTGGAGTTTCTAAATGCCCCTTTATCTTGAAGAGCTCAATTGGGTCACCATTGTTTACTTCAAGTAACCTGACTTGCCACGGAGACTTTGATTCCGTAGTTATTGTGAATACGATTTCCTCATCATTTGGAGCAGATGCGAAAGAAATTTCACGAACTGCTCTATGTGGAGCTTCGACAGTCGGTAAAAATACATGCGCATAGTTGCCAGATTTGAAGGTCAGTCCTTCAGGCTTTTCGAAGGTGAAGGTGTAAACATCTCCATATTCATGTGTGCGTTTCTTGAGTTTTGATATATATCGAGTATATATCTGAGGTGTTGTGTCCATATTTCTCATTATAGCATTTGACAACAATGTCCTGTTTGGCTGACTTACAATTAATGTAATACTCATTTTGGTGCCACAATGGGCACAGCTAGACTCTCTCGGTAGATTATGGTACGAAAAATCTCTACTTATTCGAAATCTCTGTATTTACTTCCGAAACTGTGCACTAAAAAAGCACGCAATACTTCCAAACTGGAGCGCCCCAACAAGCGCTCTGTTTTTGTTATACAGCAATTAATTGTGCCGCCGGAATAGCTTGTATGTCAAATCCATCAGTTCAATATCAAAGTAGTACCAGGTATATCCAAACAAAAACAGTAGAAGTACTGTCTAGTTTTGTGCACCTGTTTCTTCTGGAGAGGGCTTAGTATTCATAATAGGGCTCACTAAGTCTCGCGCAGTCGCGTCCGCCGCTTGATTAGACTTTGTGACATCTACGGTAGAACCTTTCATGAGGTGAAAGATTATAAAAAAAATAAGAAGTCCTATAAGAGAGATGATGACAACGGAAGGTTTGTTCATATATGAAGTATAGCAGTATTAAAGAGAGATAGATGAGGAGGCATTATCTGGATTTTGGAATTGTGTTTTTTCCGAGAGCGAGCTTGAGACACGCTTCCACGATCCTGTTGCCTTGCGCCTCCTTACCTTTGGCCTCATCTATCCAGCTGACGAAGTCTCTCTTGGTCATAGGTGAGAGTTCCTTCCAGGTAGCTTTCGCGCCTGGGGTACCACCGAGCGCTTTATAAAAGTTCATCGGTACTACCGCATAACAGCAGGGGCGTCGATCACCTCGTAAAAGTTTGTCACGAGTTATTCAGATTCGCCTTGTGCGAGTCTCTGGTTGCTTGGCTCCTTCTATCCATGTGATGAAGTCTCTCCGCGCAACTGGTGTGAGATCTTTCCACTGTGTTTCAACACTTGGTTTGGCCACAAGAGCTTTCTGCAAATCTGCTGGGACTTTGGATTCTGATTCTTTTGTAAGTTTTTGCATACTTTAAGTTTAACACTTACTGATAAAAATCGAGCTAAAGGCCTTTTTGGGTTGCTAAATCTGCTAGTATAACCATATACCACTTA
>JAYVXX010000033.1:0-2326 GCA_043784805.1 Minisyncoccota bacterium
GGAGTTGAGACTCCTTCGTTTAGTGGGACATCGGCATCCTTCTTAGCAACTTCAACGTTTGTGTATACCTTGCTCTTTACAGCTATTGTGGGGGCAGCATTTTATCGATATGCATTGGCTGGTATGTGGAGAATGGAGGCTTCAGAGTCTGGGATACGAAAGAGTAATGAAACCTTTAAGAAAGTTACTTTAGGATTGCTTGGTGTGTTTTCTTTGTTTCTTATTCTTTTTACGCTAAATAGGGGATTACTTACTGGAGATATAGGATTGACCGCTCTTGGACTTAAAGCTATTCCTGGTCCAACAATTGGTGGGAGTACAGCAGGTGGTGGGGCGGGGAGTTCGGGGGGGAGTACAGGGAGTGGGACAACAGGATCATCCCCATCGGATGAGGCAGTGGCACGCGCAGCCCTGCCTGGCATAACTTTCAATAAAGATGGGTGCTCTAGCCCAACTGCTACAAACTGCACAAACATCGGAGGAATCAACCCAGCCACGATAGGAATGTTACTTGATTTAAAAGCCGCATGTGGGTGCAGTATACAAGTAACTGGGGGGACTGAGGGGGGACATAGTGTGAACTCAAATCACGGTATTGGTAAAGAGGCAGTGGACTTAAGTCTGACTACAGATTTGTCAAACTTCCTGAGTACGAAAGGTCAAAATGTTGGTGATAATTCTAAGTGTAATACGAGATATAGATGGGGAGCGTTCATTTTTTGGGATGAAGCTCAAGGCTGTGATGCTATCGGGGGACCGCGCCACTTCCATGCATCATTTACTGGTAGATAGGCCCTAGAGAAAAGTTCTCCTGCTAATAAGATTCTAGTTCTTGTCGAGTTCGCTTGATATACTACAAAGTAATGATACCAAATCGTCGAATTCTCCTTGCAGTAGCTCTTGTGCTTTTCTTCGCGATAATTGTTATCGTGTGGTACTTTTTTTATGCGAAACCTGCCATTGCCCCAAGTATTGGGGGGACCAATAACCCCATCCCCACAAGAACCTTTCCTCCTCGTTTCCAATTCTTAAATTGGAAGAATACAGCACCAACAGGAACCTCAACGACAGAAGTGACAGACCCTCTCAAATACCCGCTTGTAGAGATCTGGAACAAGCCAGCAACAGGCCAAACATTCGTCGTTCAAGATGTGCTAAAAGATGTGATAGCTACAACCACCGTAGGCACAACAACTATTGAGATTAAGAAGTCAGTTCATGCTAGCTCAACTGTGGTTATGTTCGTGGACAAGGTGACAGGGTATATTTATGGATATCCTCTCGAAACAGGCAAGGTCTACCAGATAAGTAACACTGTTGTCCCTGGAGTGTACGATGCCTACTTCTTTAACAACAATAAGCAGGTGATCATGCGATACGTCGACAGAGATAAGAACACTTCCACCTCCCTCATCGCAACTATTCCTACAGTACCCCAAACAGGTACAGCTCTTCCTCTTCTTAATGTTACTAACCTCTCCTCACTCGTAACATCTATCGCAGTGAATGGAAGAAAAGACCACGCCTCTTACATAGTAAGCACCGATAATGGAAGCAGTATCTACACCCTTTCTCCAAAAGGAGTCTCACTTGTTGCATCTTCTCCATTTAAGGAGTGGGCACTCTCCTATGGTGGGGAATCACTTTTTGTGACATCAAAACCCTCAGCATACGTTGGTGGTGCCATTCTTAAACTCCCTTCTTTTGATATTCAAACTGGAAATAAAACTGGACTCATGAGTAATGCTAATAGTTCTGGTGAATTCTTAAATAGTATGTGGACGAAAACTGGACTCGCAACCTTTATCACTGACGACAGTGGAGATAGAGTGCTACCATTTAAGACACTCGCTTCTAAATGCTCATGGGGTGAAAAAGATTTTCTTATCTGTGCTATCCCACGAACACTTCCAAGAGGAACTGAGGGGTTACCGGATGATTGGTTCCAGGGGAGGGTAACTTTTACTGATGATATCTTTAGTATTGATAAGAATACTGGCGCTCAGTTCCACTTCTACTACTTTACTGATAGTGACGGGCTATTTGATGTGACTAATATATCAATTTTCAAGACCAACGACATTATCAGTTTCAACAAGCGCCAAGATGGGACACTGTGGCTCATCAACACCAACTTCCTTCCTGTAGAATAATCTCCTATGGCCCAAAATTCTTGCACACCAGGATCAACGTATTGCTCGCTTGAACCCTCCACCCTCTCCGCTCTCGGAGTTGAGACTCCTTCGTTTAGTGGGACATCGGCATCCTTCTTAGCAACTTCAACGTTTGTGTATACCTTGCTCTTTACAGCTATTGTGGGGGCAGC
>JAYVXX010000034.1:0-2317 GCA_043784805.1 Minisyncoccota bacterium
TCTCTTTAGGGCCCGCGTTCGTGCTCCTTAATGCTTCCGGTACGTCCGCATCGTCCACAAGAGGTGCACCCTGATTAGTGCTCTTCAATTGATGAAGCATTGGAAGCACGAGCGGAGTGAGCGTGTGATCCATCGACCACGTATCCCAAGGGTCAATGCGGACGCTGACTCTCTGTTTTTTCTTACTACGCGGGCCCGGAGGCTTACCAATTAATACTTTCATCTTTGCAACCCCCTAATCGCCATCAATATTTTTCCCAGTTTGTTCTTTCCTTGCCAACAGGGATCGATCCAGACACTATTCCCAGTCAACACTGCACCCCAAGTCACGTCACCAAAATCATTACTTTCAATCAATTCTGCACCACCAGTGGCAGCAAGCCTTTTACTCAACTCTGATCCTGGGAAAAACTTACTCCAGAGTATATCGAACATCACACGCTCTTTAATCTGCTCCCAATCATCATGCATCTTACATTGCTGACCTAGATCACGTGCTTCTTGAGGAGTCGCAGCTTTCCAAATAGAGTTTGCTTCCATTGCTTCGTGACTATCGTGACCCTCTTCACAAGCATCCAACCAGTTAGTGTAATCAGAACACTTAATAGCTTGAAATGTGTGCTCACTTGTCCTCCATAAACAAGAATCGTGTATAAATGGTTTGTAGTGATAGAAGTTGCTGAGGAAGAAGTGTTCCCCCAGGAAGGAGGTTATCTGACTCACTCGCTCGCTACGCTCTCTCGCTTTAGTATCTCTGCAGCCTTCTCAGCGTCCTCAATAGCCTGCAGCTCGTCTACAGTGACCGTACAGAACCCCTTGAGTTGCGAAGCAACGAGAGGGCCTCCTAGTGGCCTCTTACAGCGCTCGTCAACAATCCGCATAACCTGTTCGAGCACCTGATCAGTATTGAGCGGAATTTTGAAATCCTCTGGAGACAAACCAACGCTCTCTACAGGTTCATCACCTTCCTCATTATCACGACGAGCATCATAATCGATGACCTCATCATCAGCAGGATCGTCGAGCTGGTTGATATCAGACTCATCCTCCTCTTCCAGGTAATCAGTCACTATGGGATGTTGTGGCTCTTTATTTGCCATACTCTTCTCTTTCTCGCTCGCCCAAGGGCTCGCCATCTACTACTATACTCTACCCGATAACACATTACCATTGACAGTACAACCGCCTTTAGCGGTTTAACACTTTACTTAACCACATTTATCGGGTAAACACATATCCGGGATAACTTACTCTCTAACTTCTTCAAATTCCAGCAGTACGGATTAGAGGCGTCATTGGCTTCACTCTACTGGAAAAGAATAATGCGTCTTAAAACTCTTCCCTTCAATTCTCATAGCTACTCTTCTGGTTCCCACTAAGGTTGATCTGGTAGTAGCGTGGAATACTTTACGTTTAGAGGTGTAGTAAGCTTTCTAATACTATACTCGATCTTACTATGACTTGTCAACACTAAACGGAACTTCGTCCCGTTACTCCTGGAATAAATTGAGTATCAAATCGAGTGGTATGTTTTCAATTAAAGGTGGGAGGAGCGGAGCGACGACTGAGAGACAGCACTTACTGACTTAGGTCGCTCCGCTTCACTTCGTTCCGCTACGCTCAGCTATCGCCTGGGATAATAGAGCCATTGCTACGTTCTCAGTGGTAATGATCTTCTTAGTTGGTTTATAAGGATTGCTTCTTTCCAGTTTATAGTTAGATCTTAAGTATGCTTTTCTATTTTCATCTAGGACTAAAATGCTCTGGAATAATAGGTCTTTAATTACTGACTCTACTTGTTTTTTAGGGGCATTTGTTCGAATAGAAACATTAGTAAGTAAGCGATCAACCTCCCATTTACCAGTAGCATTGTTTAGCAGCAGGAGAATGTCTTTTTTAACAACATCCATATCCTGAGATCTGCTTTGTAAACATTTCTTAACATCAATTTGTATCATTAACTTACCACCATTTCTTATTTTAAACGAATGAGCGAACGAAGTGAGCGATTAGTTGACTTCATCAATTCAGCATATTCTTCTTTACTCGCTACGCTCGCCTCTGGGATAAATTGATGGTGTGTTGATGTGTATTTAGAATTCTTAACATTGATCATAACACCACCTAGAGGAGTACCATCTAATTTGAATATTCCATCCTCAACCATATCCAGAAACTGTCGCTCAACTCCCTTTTTGCTGTGATTTGATCGGTATGCAACTATATCTACCAGCCTTTCCCAGTTGATACGTCGCTTCGCTCCCGTATCAACTAGGTCTATTAACTGTTGTTTAATACATTGATCCTTTCTCATAAG
>JAYVXX010000035.1:0-2316 GCA_043784805.1 Minisyncoccota bacterium
GATAAGCTGTGGGATATTTTGTGTCGTGTTCAACAATTAACAATAATCCAATGTATCCGTCTTCGTCAGGTGGTGTCACGCTGACATGGTCCATTCCGATGGTACGCTTATGGTGGAGGATGGTTTCTGTTATGGCGGCAGAGGGGATGGTTGCGAATGGCAGTCGATCTTTCTGACAGATAGGGCATTCAGCGACCATGTCTTGTATGACACGGAGTGCAATTCCATGGCCGGGGTAGCGCTGACATAGGGTGAGATATGTCTTTTTGGCGCCATAATGTAATGATCTGTGGCCATGAACCGTATGAAACATGTCTTGTAGTGTAGGCTGTTGTTCAAGGACGTTAAGAATAGGATTTTTGGTTATAACTGTATACATTCTCGATAGCCAGTCTGCCACAGTATTCTCTGTCCCCTTGATATGTCTAATGTGAAAATTATAACTTTGTAGGAGTACTCGCCAGCGAATTACGATGGGGACTTGACTAGATTCTATCCAGACAAGGTTGCGATGGTCTGTTTCAACAATGAATTCTTTGCCCCTGAGGTAGTAGGAGAAGGTTGTAACCGCGTAATAGATTGCATAAGCTTCCTGCTTGAACGTATCCCAGTTGACAGCTGCTCCGCTATACTTGTGAGAGGCAAAGGAGATCGGTTGGTGGGTAATTGTGTTAGATGCGTCGGTGTACTCCTGGAACAGGACAGCTCCAACGGCATGATCAGATGAATCGGAACGGATAATCCAAGGTAAGGAATAGTCTGGAAAGTGGAGAGTGATGGAGTTACTAATTGCTGTTTTGAAAGCCTCAAATATGGCGATGTAATCTTTTGTCCATGTTGTCTTTAACCAATTGAAACCCGTAACTGTGCACTCATATAGGGATGAGGCCCAAGATGCGTAATTTGGTATGTGAGTATGGAAGAAATTAGCTGCTCCGAGGAAGCTCTGCATTTGTTTCTGGGTTGTAGGAAATATCATGGCGGTGATAGAGGCTTTACGGGACTGTGAGAGACCCCAAGTGCCAGGATGAACTTCGTAACCGAAGAAAGTGACGTTGGTGGATCCAATCCATGATTTCTTCATTTTGAGTACTAGTCCGTTATCTCGACAGCGGATGAGGACTTGCTTAAGTTTGGAGGCAGCATCAGTATAATCAGATGCGAGTATAAGGAAATTGTCAAAGATGACGATGATCCAATCTTCGAAGTCGGCGAAGACTTTGCGCACAATAGATTGTAAAATACCAGATGCTGGACCTACTCCTTCAGGAAGAAATATTGGACGGTATAGACCCCATGGTGTGGACACAGATAGCAAATTGGAACTTGCGTCATCAAGTGGTATCTGGTGAAAAGAATTCGTCATATCCAAGTCAACAAAAATCTTCCACCCCGCAGCTTTAGATAAGGCTTGTTGTACGTGAGGGATGGGTTCTTGAGAAATGGACACGAAGGGATTAATTGGACGATAATCTCCGCAGAGTCGAATAAAGGGTGCTGTTGCTTTTGGGGCAACAACTAATGGGCAAGCGATAGGAGAATGAGATTTGACGTAGAAGTACGTTTGCATGCGTTCAAACTCAGCTTTAGCGTGTTTGTATAAGACTTCCCGTATAGGTCTTGTATGCGCTTTGAGGAATTCAGGTAGACCTGGTTTCGTGTCAAGGTGATAAGGAGGCATATGGATGCCAGTCCATTTGCGTGGAACAAAGACATCATACGCGAGCTCGGAAGTGAGTAGATCAATAATCGTGGGACACGCGGCGCGCATTTCTGGTGTGACATGTGTCTCAAGATCCGTGTTGTAAATAGTCCTTGCTTCATCAGTGTTCAGAGTGAGAAGTTGAAGGATATCATCTGGGAAACTTGTTGGGTCTGGCGTGTTAATTTCTTCTGGTGCAAGCTCATCAATAGGTTGTGACCAAGGAAATATGATATCTCCCGATTGAGGTTGAGTGAGAAGAGTTGTGAGCGTACTGTGAAAGTTTTCGACGCGATTATCTGCGTAAGCAGAGCCATAGGTGGGATGTGACAAGATGTCTGTCGTTGAACCGTCTTGAAGTGCAACAGTATGGATATCAGTCAAGTTGCTGGAACAGATGGCCTTCTTTATTTTCTGGTACTGTTGGGCATTGTCATTCACAGAGGTGGCAGTACATATCATTAGCTGGAGATCAGTGTGCTTTGAGGTGCATTGAACTTTGTCTTCTAAAGCGTGAAGTGTGGCTCCAATTGAGTTGATAGCAGAGGTTCGAGAGCTGGTGACGGCATCAGCAAAGACATCATAGAATGGTCCTATGAGGTCAACTAGGCCAA
>JAYVXX010000036.1:0-2313 GCA_043784805.1 Minisyncoccota bacterium
GGAAGCTCGCCTCAAAGCAGAAACGACGGACTAGGCTGTATGAGACTTGGTGGCTGTGTCGAGGTTTAACCTCGACACATAAATACAATATATTTGACAAAAAAGCAAATATAGTATATAAGTATTGAAAGAAATTCAATCCCCCGAACACAGGTTAAATCCATGAGATTAGCTCAGGTATTACCTTGGAGGTACGCTCCACCTCAGTTTGGACCAGCTTCTGAAAATCCCGAGTCTCAGATTTTTATGGTTCAAACTGAGCTTGCCTCAGCAAGAACGCATGAAAAACGGTCGGGCACTCCAAGTAAAGAGGTTGACCGATTGGTCGAGCGTTTAGCTGATTTGTACTTACAAAAAAATAGGAAATAGTAAAATATCGCGCTGCACAAGTACTGTGTAGCGCGATTTTGTTTTCTATTGCATGTAACACGCAGTTGTACTATAACTAATGCAGCATTGTTCTTCTCATTATCCCAAAAGAGGACGTGATGACGAAAGCTTCGAGAGAAAAGTTTCATTTTAGACTTGGAATAACGCTCGCACTGTGTTTTTGGATGTGTGTAGGGTTATTTCTGTTTACGGACGAAATACCACTCTTTCTTCTGCTTTGCACTACAGGTTTAATTCTCATTGGAGGAAGTGCGTATACTTCTGTACCGAGGAAAATGGAACCGATGCTGTATGGTATCTTTATTGTGAGCCTCCTTCCATGTTTCATTGGATTCATTTGGCTCGTGTATACTGCCCTAAAACCCGGTGTTCAAGGGATCATCTCGTTCATCTACCACTAACAAGTAAGGTTGTTATGTCGACCGTGAGGTATCAAGATATTGGTAACTTGTTTGAAAAAGTTCGTTTTACCGATCATTTCGATCTTTGTTCTCACGAGCAACATACTCAGCTTAGCAATACCTTTATCGCACTGGTTGAAACGAGTAATCGAGAACACGGCATCCCTTCTGATTCTAATCATGACAAACTTAGGAATCGCACTACACGTTCGAGGTAGTATCAATCCTAATGAACCTTTGAGCCCAGAGTGTCTGATTTTGTACGAAAAAATGGTAACACTCGCTCGGGAATTCGGATTTACAGAAATATAGTTTTGCCACCCAAAAGTCATCTGATATGGGTGGCTTTTCTTTTACCGAGGCTAAGCCTCGAACAGGGTAACAGAGGCTTAGCCTCGGTAAATTAGTAATAAAATAAATAGACAAACAAAAGTGCCCGTTCCAAGAACCTGGAACGGGCACCATCTCAACCTCTCCTTTTCGTTCGCCACTACTCAGGAAGACAATCATGGGACTCCCATCTTTTCTGCCTACCTTGCAGTAAGCTAGTGATTAGGAACTACAGACCCATGTACACACCCTTTCGATTTCGTCGGGGAGGCCAAGATAAAAAAGAACTTCCTTCTGTGTCGAGGTTTAACCTCGACACAGAAGGTGCTTCGTAGAGCAATTTTGTTTTCTATTGAATGTAATTCATAGTTGTAGTATACCTAATGAGGTATTGTTCTTCTCACAGCAACGAATATACCGATGTTGCATGGTATCTTCATTATTAGTTTTTTCTCCAATTTCATTAGTTTTTTTGTAAGCGTACCGATCTAAAATCTGGTGTTGTAGAGATCATCTCATTAATCCACCACTCACACGCGAGGATGATATGTCGATTGTGACACATCAAGATGTCGACACACTGTACTAGAGTATTCTTGATTCTGATCAGTTTGATGAGTGCTCAGATGAGCAAATTACACAGCTTGAGAATGGTTTTCAAGCCATTATTGAAGCAACTGCTCGTGAACACGGAATCCCTGTTGATTTTGAAGATGAAGATGAAGGCGATATTTCGGATCCGAGTGGAATTGCTCCAGATGAGCCGCTCAGTGCAGAGTGTCTGATTTTGTACGAAAAAATGGTAACACTCGCTCGGGAATTCGGATTCATTGTCTCATAGTTTTGCCACCCGAAAGTCACCAGACTCTTGGGTGGCTTTTGTTTTTCATATATATTTCTATTTACCCATAAAACTGGTATAGTAGTGCTTCATATAACCCCTAGGGAGCAATCTCTGGGGCATTTTAGGTACCCTATGTCCCTAAAGGAATCAACGGTCGCAGGATTAGAGGCGCCTAATTCCAAAAAGGGCAAGCTACATCAAACAAGCAATGAAAAAAACTACTACACAAAACAACGCAGACAAGCTCATTGTAAAAGGAGCCCGTACTCACAATTTGAAAAATATCACCGTAGAAATGCCCCGCAATAAAATGGTGGTGTTTACTGGCTTGTCAGGGTCTGGAAAATC
>JAYVXX010000037.1:0-7712 GCA_043784805.1 Minisyncoccota bacterium
CCAAAACCCGCCACGGCGGGTTTTCTTTTTTTATAGGATTAATATAACGCAATAAGCCACTATGCCCTTTTCCCTCAGTAGAAACTGCTCCCAAAGAAAATGGTACTCAAAGATTTTCAATACATCTCAAAATAAAGACCCAATCCTAGGATCGGGTCTTTATTTTGAGATGTATTACACGATCGAATCGATCTTAAGCGTCATATATGGCTGTCGGTGGCCATTTCGCTTGTGATAGCGGGACTTTTGACGGTATCTGACGATCATCACCTTATCAAGCTTCCCTGACTCAGTAATAGTAGCTGATACGGTAGAACCTTTGATAAATGGAGCGCCTAAAACGGTAGCTGTGCCGTCATCAGTTAAGACAACTTCAGCAATAGTGACCTTGTCTCCCACTTTCAAATCCCCTGATAATTTCTCAACGGCGATCTCGTCGCCAACAGCGACTTTGTATTGTTTTCCTCCTGTTTGAATGACTGCGAATGACATAGTTCGAGAATTATACACTAATTTTGAAAACTCTGCAAGGTCAATCCCGACTTTCAGATTGACATATAACATATTTATGATAGTATATATAGCGATCGTTCGTTAAACTTATTATCGAAAGTTGCCACCTGCCTAGCAGAATCGAGTATAAGCACTTCATTCTGGTCCATTTTTTAGTCATGTTTGTTTTGATTGCTATGGTACTCATTTACTTTGGAGTATCTTTCTACCAAAAGTGGCAGAGTAGCAAAAAAGACCGAAGGGATAGCCCCGTAACCCGAATAAGCAATTACCAGTAATCAACCCTCAAACACAAGAAAGGATACCATGAACTATGGACCGTTAGATCTCACGGGAATCAATGGCACCACCTGGCCACTCTGGTTGGCTGCTGGAATCGCTACACTCATCATCATGTGGGGAATAGTCGCGGTGTACATCACCTATCGAAAGAAAAAGTAACCTCCGTAACCAACAAGGAGATCTGATGTGACTACAAATACTGCCCTTACCTACGCCCTGTCGCATTACGAGACATACATTGCATGGTCATCACTCTTAGGAGTTTTAGGACTCCTCATGGTAAGTTTGCGTGATGTCAAGTTGGAACATTCGAGTGATAGTGTTCCGATTTGGGTACTTCTCTACGAAGCAACGATGAGCGTAGCTGCCACTCTCTATGAGATTTGGCGAGAATCAAAACTTGTCTTTCTTTTCCTCGTATTGATGATTATCCTCTTGGGGTGGCTCCTGTTTCTTATTTCGATTACCCCAAAGAAAGTGATGGAGAAGTTTTTCTAAAAATCTCCACAAAGTAAACCGCCCAATCCCGGGCGGTTTTGTTTTTGGTATTTGAAAGCTACTATAGTACCGTCTATTGGTCCTACGCTTGCTAGCTCCGGACATCTTCGAAGCCAAGCTTCTCGATCTGTTGTCTGCCCGTCTGATGTCTCCCCAAAACTACTCTTCTTCAAAACTGGGCTTATCCAACAACTCAGGTGTAATACCAATTCCTTCACCAGTGATACGAAGGACGTCTTTATCTACCTTCTTTAACTCTTTGTATGCAGTATTGTAATGATTGATAGAGGTTCCAAGTGTCGTGCCTAATTTTTTCATATATTCCTCATAGGCTTCTAGGTGTTTTCCAAGTTCTTCGACATGCTTCTGTATCCCTTTCGCACTCTCCTCAATTTTGAACGCCTTGAAACCATAAAGCACTGATTGCAAGTATGCATAAAAGGTCGTAGGTGATACGATGATGACCTTTCGCTTGTTATACGCATACTCTATCAGGTTCTGCGTATTGACTGCGCCTTTGGACACCTGGTTGACCAACAAGTCATAGTAGATACCTTCAGCCGGAATGAACATGAACGCAAAGGGAAGTGTCCCCTCATCTGTGCGGATATATTTGGACGTCTCATCGATACGTTTCTGAATATCTTTCTTAAACTCATTCTGATAATACGCCGTATCTTCCTCATCAGTGGCATTCATGAGTCGTTGATAGTTATCAAGCGAATACTTAGCGTCGATTGGAATGATTCCTTCCTTGGTATGGATGACTGCGTCCACCACTTCGTTGTTCTTGAAATAATACTGCATCTCGTACTGACCTGGTGCGAGCATCCCAGAAAGGATGAGCTCAAGGGACGCTTCACCTAGGTTTCCTCGCTGCTTCTGGTGCGTAAGTACCTTCTCAAGATTTTGCAGCTGCTCCGTCATAGAGAACACCTGCTTGTTTCCCTCCTTCACTTCAGTGAGTTCACGTGTAATCTCGGTGATGAGTTTGGTTGCCTCGGTATTCTGTCTGTGAAGTACTTGATGGAGGTCAGAGGAAGAGCGTTCAAGTTTGTTCTCTACTGTGCTCCTTAACCTTTCAAGCTGGTCCTGAAGGATGAGGAATGACTGATCATCGGCATCACTCTTCTTGGGTTCATTGTTCTTCATGATAATGAAAATAAGGAGACCGATAATAAGGGAGCCGAAGATAATGATAATGATGGATAGAGACATATATCTTACAGTATATCAGTATGTGGATGTTTAAATAAAAAGTGTTGTTTTTGTTTTACTTTTCCCTTTTAAAAACACGTGTCATTTTGTTGCTACAAGATGCACTCCCTCTCGCCTACACGGCTCCGAGAAGTTTTTAAAAGAAAAAAGTGGAGTAAGTTTTTAATCTATACAATACAGATCTAAAATCCAACGTCTAATACCTAAAATCTGGGCCAAAATTACAACACTTTTTTGGGTACTTGACAAGATTTTAGTATTTGCTATACTAGGGAGGTCCTTAGGGGCATGTCAGTTCTTGTTCAACAAACCAGGAGAAATCTATGCTACAAAACAGCTCCACTTCCACTTCCACTTTGGTCAACTCCGGCGGCGCGCTGGCGGGCAACTTCTCGGCACCGGTGCTGGGCAGTGCCTGAACCTCGGCGGCCTGGCCACGTAAAGACGCGGCCGGCTCCCGACTTGACGAGATTCTCTCGTCAAACCTAAATGTAGTGGTAGGTAACACCCCACTGCTGAATAACCCCCTCAAAGTCTTAATTGATTTTGAGGGGTTTCACTTTTTTATACCCTTCTTTACCTCTCCTCTTTTCTTCATCAAATATCCATTGATATATTTTGAAAGACATACTAGACTTAAAGTACCGGCGTATGAGGTCCTATCTCTTCCCGGCGCAACTGCACTTTCATCACCTTCGGCATAGAAAGGACGGCATCCCATGAGCCGTAACGTATTCGTGACCTAAAGCCCGGCGCCTGTTCAGCAAGCCTCTCCCTATGATAGTCTACGACAAAGGACTCGGCCTATCATAAAACCCCAATCGCAAGATTCGGGGTTTTGATTTTTTATACTTAAACTAGCATATTATTTTTATTAGGACCTACGCACTTCCTCACCACACAACATCCATGAGATAATGTAAATGCCACTCCTGTGGTATTTACATTATGATGCAATCAAAGTGTTCTCTTGATCTGTACACAAAGTTTTTAATAGCAAACCACAATAGATATTCTGGTGTAGAGCTTTCTAAAACATTAAAACTATCACTTAGTCACGATAGTGTTTCTAAATGGTTACGAGAAGAAAATTTTAATGAAGAAGATATCTGGATTCATGTTAAAGACATGATAAAGAAAAAAGAAGGATATCTCATTACTGACGATTCAGTGCTTGATAAACGATTCTCAAGAAACAATGAACTCGTAGGCAGACACTGGTCTGGTAATGAACATAGAATCATCTGTGGTATTGATGTAGTTAATCTTGTATGGACCAGAGGTGAAGAATGTATACCATGTGACTACAGAGTATATGAATCAGAAAAAGAAGGAAAGAAGACAAAGAATGAGCACTTTAGAGATATGCTCGATACTGCAAAAAAGCGAGGGTTTAAGCCAGAATATGTCCTTGCTGACTGTTGGTACGGAAGTGTAGAGAACATGAAACATGTGAAGAGTTATAATTGGAAGTTCATCTTTGGATTAAAGGAGAATCGACTTGTTAGTGTTACTAAAAATGTGTATGTAAAGATAACAGACCTTGACTGGAGTACTACACTACTTCAGAAGGTCTGGCTTAAAGAATTTGGGTTTGTACTTGTAGCTAAGCTAGTCATCACAAACGGAGACATTAGATACGTAGCAACAAATGACCTTTCTTTAGTTGATATTACTACACTTAAAAATCATAATGACCACAGATGGAACATTGAAACATTCCATCGTGGGATTAAACAAACAACGGGTATTGAAAAGTGTTACTCAACACTTGAACGTTCACAAAGAAATCACATCTTCGCCTCCTTTATTGCTTTCATTAAACTTGAGTACAAGAGACTCAGAGAGCATATCTCATGGTATGAGCAGAAAGCCACTTATTCGAGGATTGGGGTGAGGTTTGCGCTAAGTGCGTAGGTCCTATTGAATTAGAATATAGGCAAGACCTGGATGTACTCTGTCCAGGTCTTGCCTGGATTCTTTGGTCCAACTTCTCAAGTTCGTATTTCACTAATACCTAACCCCTAGCCCCTCTCCCCTCATTCCTGGTATACTGCATTTCACTATGCAAGAAACAATAAAATCAGCTTTGAAACCTGCCATGATAGCGAGAGATGCCGTACGAGTCGGTACGCTACGTATGATCATGAGCGCCTTTACCAATGAATTAGTATCTCAAGGTCATCCACCAACTGACCCATTATCAGATGCTGATTGCATGAAAGTCTTGAAGAAGCTATCCAAGCAACGCAAGGACTCGATTGAGCAGTTCGTAGCAGGAGGGCGCCCTGAACTAGCTGATGATGAGCGAGGAGAACTTGTGATTATCGAAGAGTTCCTACCAGTTGCTATGTCAGAAATGGAGATAGAAGAGAAAGTGAAAGCGAAGTTAGCGGCACATCCGCTTGACCCGACCAAGAAAGGTCAGTTCGTAGGTATGATGATGAAGGAACTTGGTGACACAGCTGATGGCTCTGTCGTGAAGTCGGTGATTGACCGCCTCACACAGTAAACTTCGTACTAGAGCATACCTTCGTTGACAATCTAACGATACTATTACAGAATATGAACGGACCGTCATCAGCACCGCAACCATCCAATTTGGGAGAAGGAACTATGGTTAAGAAGACAACGAAGGAAAAAGCCCCAACATGGACACCGGACGAAGCAGAAATTGGGAAGAAATTCCTTAAGGCTCTCAAGCTCCATTCGGGGACCTTTAACGAAAGGAAAAACCTAGCAGCCAACAACAACAGCGTCGGCTCAACCACTGGGTATGCAGGATTAGCCCCAGGAGTTCTTAGCTTCCTCTCTGATCATGCTCTGAAAGCCAAGAAGCAAAAAGCAGACACCAAGTACCTGCTCGATCAGCAAAGAAAACTTGCCGAACTGAAGGAAAGTCATGCAGAACAGATGAAAAATCGTGAGTGGGCTCAGGCAAACACTCATCCGGACGACATAGACAGAGTGATGGCAGAGCTTGATGACCAATAGCTCACACCACACCTAAAAACGTGGTCAACGCAAGTTGACCACGTTTTCTATTTGTATGTTTGCTCAGCCCTATACCTGAATTACCAAATTCATGTCTTGGACCTAGTGGCTAAACCTAGTCTTAGTTACACCTCACTGGAACTGGTACACGTGTCGGCTTAATCGTCTGCCTTTCTACTTGTGTGAGCGCCCCTTCAAACACCATCGTACAGGGAAGATTGTTCGGAAGTGTGTAGTCCACTCTCGTCTGGAATCTGACCCACCCTGGCACCGCCCAGTTAGTCGTAGCGATAGCCGCTGAGACTCCTACCACCATGCCTTTTGGGTCCACAACGACGATTGGAAACTTTCCATCTCGAAACATCATAGCCTTGGCTTCTCCAGTGAATAGTAGCCCAGTATAGACATGCCCTCCTTGATAGATAGAAAGATTCCTGATATAAAGACCCTTCTCTAGAGGTGTCACAGTCTGTGTGGCAGGATCCGATGCCTTGATCACTTCATTCTTGGTATTAATATTCCCTGAAGATGGCCCTCCGTCTGGAGTGGTGTAGTTCACGTAGCCAACTTTTGAATAGGTATATCCGTTATTATTCGATGTCCCCCATCCATTGTATGGTTCATTAGATACATATTCTGTCCCGACATATTCTTTCGGAGCATTGCCGTTGTTAGTACCTGAAGCATGGCCTAAGAGTCCTCCGTACTTTCGTGGAGGAGGAAGCCAATCAGTGTTCACATGTTTCTGGGTGCTTGTACCAGTGTTGGCAACTGTTACGGTGGTAGGCTTCACCGCCCCAACGAACCACCAAACAAGAGCGAATAAGAAAAAAGCCATCGCTACCATAAAAAAGAACTTCAGAAGATGGCGAGTGGTTTCCATGATGATCTAGTTTGTTGGCATATCCTTACTTCCAGCGCAGGTATTCTGTGCCCAGAGCCCACGGCCTGAAGTCTGAGCTAGTCTCTGTAGCTGTCTGAACTCAGATTGATATTTGTATGGAGTCATATAGGTGTACTCATATGCGTATCCTTCAGCGACCATCTTCCTATTCAACATCTCTCCATCTTCAAGATAGACATATGCGAGTAATCTGCCGTAGATGTCACGAAGACTCTGAGAATCATCGTATTCCAGACGCACAATCTTCCCCTTGGCGAGCTCTTTCATGCGATTACTCGCTTCCTTCCCGAAACACTGTACTGGACGACGTGGGTCGACGGTCTCAGGCGTGTTGATGCCGATCAATCGCACTGTTTCATCTTGTGTACCGATTTTCACATGAATAGTATCGCCATCAGTGACTTTGGTGACGTCATAGTAGATGCCGACCGTGTTAGGCGTCGCAGTTGGGAGATCGAGATTAGTGACCTTAGCACTATCAAATTGGTAAAATGCCGCCCATACAGCGATGAGTCCCATGACGAAAATAATTCTCTTTCTGGTATCTAAGATTTCTTGGGGAATGCTAGACATAGATTTTGGTCAAGGGTTATATAGAGCGAGTTTAACACACGTTTGGTGCGGTCACTTTCTTAGCAAGTACGTATGTCGCGATACACAGGAAGAGAAGTCCAACATACCCAATCTCCTGCCCTTGATATGGGAGTACATTAAGCATAGTAGAAAATCCGAAGAACCCCAGAAGCACAGAGAGAAGTGCTGTACCGCATGCAGCACACCCAATTCCCAAAAATGCGACGAAGAGACCAATGCCGCTATAGAGTCCACTCTTGATAAGAAGCTCACCTCGCGTCTTCATGTAGATGTAAGCCAGCGCGAGATTGATACCTCCTAGAAGAGATCCAAGAGTAGCTAAAATGAGAGCTCCAGCAGTGAATGTATTTTTGATATCAAAGAGTGTGGAGAAAAATAGCGTGACTCTTTTTAAAAATGGTAAGGTATGAAAAGAAAAGACAGCTGTTGCTGAAGAACCATTTTGTGTGACAAGAAGAAGAAAGAGAAATACAAGAGTAGAGAGAATGATGACGAGCCTGCTATCTTTTCTTGTGGCGATAAGACTAAGACCTTCTAAAAGAGACTTCATAATAGGTGAAGTGTAACATGGGGAAGAGAAGAGACACCAGACGGTCAGACAACGGACTTTTAGAGCTAAAGGCCTTTTTGGGTTGCTAAATCTGCTAGTATAACCATATACCACTTAGCTAATTTACATAAAAGATACAACTATGTTTAAAAAAATAGA
>JAYVXX010000038.1:0-2308 GCA_043784805.1 Minisyncoccota bacterium
CACACACACACACACACACACACATGTTTTGCCATTCATTATTCGCACGCGACTTTCGGTTCGGATCTCTTCGATTGCTTCAACTCTCGACGTGTCCTACGATAGTCAATCTCACACACCTCTCACTTTGTTTCCTTTCTAAGTAACACATACCGAACCGGCTCTTCGTAGCCATCTCATCATTCTCAGCTGCCTTTCTTGCCAGTGAGAAGACCTTCGTCAGTTGCTTTCTTGCACGTCGAATTACCATCTCTGTCACCTTTACGACATGCGAATGGCACAATACTAGTATTCTCTTAAAACGCATTTTCGTTTAACGAACAGAGACAATTTCAGCAGTACAAACACTTTCCTTTGAGAAGATCCGGACATCAAGCTTCGCAAGCTCCGGGGAAGCAAAAGGCTAAGCACTTTGTGTAAGTGCGAGATTTAAACTTTAAAGTATCTATCAGCAAAAGATCTACAAATTCTCCTTGCTTAATTTTACGCGTAGTGAACATGTCGCAAGATAAATCAGACCTCTCTGAAAAGAAAGTTGATCTTCCGACAGAGTCAAAAGCACAAGATAATGATGAACTGCGGACTATGTTCATGCAATTTATATTTGCGCGCAATGAAGATCGTAAAACCACTTCTAATGAACTGGCTGGACTCAGAGCAGCAATAGAATCCCTCGCTAAAGGATCACCTAACGTATCCGTTGATTCTCCCATTCCGGATCGGAGTAGTACAAATCGACGCACCTCTATGTTTTTCGGAAGTCCGGATGCCAAAGGATATGAATCTTCTGGGAAAAATACAATTCAAGTTTTACATGCGGATATTGTATATGAACATCAGCTTAAAGTTAGCTCATTGGAAGGACTTCAATACTTGGCTAAACAATTAGCTCTCTATACGTCAACCTATCCTGGAAGGGAGATAAAGTTAGCACACATGGTGGCGTACGCACTAAGGCCACATGTGGTTGCGGCTTGGAACTCATATTGCTATAAGGAATCATTGATTACTGGAGTAGAACCGAAAGACATTATGGTAGAAGACTGGTTGTCTCTATCAAATACACAAGTTCAAGAAATCCTAGTAGAAGCTGCGCGTCCAAGAACGAGAGAGCTATATTCTCGCGAGCTCGTTTTATTCCTCGGCAAAGGGATCCCTCAAACTCCAGCTGTGAACACTGAAAACTTCTCGCAGATTTTTTATGCTCCATTGATGAAGTCCCTTAACGATTTGCTCCATCTTCATGATCTTCTGTCGGAGGAAACTTCAAATCATAGCACCAACAAAGCGAAGATGCCTGTACCAGGATACGGTACAAGAGACAATCCGGGTCAAATCCAACTATGGATATACTCCCTTGGCTCCCAGAAAGAAGCAGTTCTCCAATGGCTCGGAAAAGATGAGCTAATGAAACATAAAACAGTTGAGCATGCGGTCAAATATATAAGAACGAAACTCATGGAGGGTAGACACAATAGTGAAACACGTCAGGACTTTGATTCCAAGCTCTCACCTGTTCGCGACGAAGATCTACGCCACACACAAGGCGAGTCATACACAAGGCAACAGAGCAGTTTCAATTCCAAACCCCAGAACAAGTTTCCGTCTCGTATGCCATTCAGCAAAGACACTCGCGCTTCCACTTCCCTCTCTGCAGTTACTGACTCTCCAAGATTTTTACCTGACAATGATAACGACATCAGTGAACATTGTCATGAAGAATATTCCGACAACGAGGAGGCTTATGATGACACTAATCAAGATGACACAGTACTATTAGCAGCTCAACAGACTACACTTCCAAATGCTGTCGCCAGTACCTATCGAGGCTACTGTGGTGACTTATTTGTCTTCGGTAATTGTCCACGTCGTGAAACCAGCTGTATTCTAGATCATTCAGCTGCCGGACAAGAACGGTGTATACAGTCATTTCATTTGCTTGCCAAGCGAGAGTTAGGACAACATGGCCAGCTTCCTCCATACACAATTCCACCACGGCCAGACAGACAACTTCCTTCTCTTCGACCAACTTTTCCAACAAAGTACCAAGACAGCCGCATTCCGCGAATTCCTGGTTACCCTACTCGTCCATCCAACTTCAAATAGGAGACTGCAGGACCCTCTCTAGCCAATATTTATGTAGAGGATCATCCTGCCGACACATCAAAAATATACGATCCCGACAATAGTATATCAAAGGCGCTTATTGCACGATTAGCATCAGCAACATCCGTGAATGTTAAAGATCTCTGTCATCCATTTGTTCGTCCAGGTTCAATTCACTGTCCTGACAAATCTGACATGATAA
>JAYVXX010000039.1:0-2284 GCA_043784805.1 Minisyncoccota bacterium
CTTTTCTATAGTTCTTATGCTTGGCTCACCACAATAGAGGAAGTTATAACCATTATAAAACACGATTTAACTGGGTTAGGCGATGCTTTGAGCTAATACTTGCTAAGCAGCAAGTGCCTCAAGCTCAGATGCGATTCCTACCATTCGCTGTAAGCGATCGAGGGTAAAACTGTGACTGAAAGCCGCATACTTCTCGTCGCCAACAACTGGGAGTGCGTCTATTTTTGCAGTGTAGACACCCATAGCAGCGGTTAGACGAGGCAGAATAGTCTGGGTAAAGAGCTGTAGGCGTTCACGATCGGTAACCTCATGCCAGCCTTTATCGACGTTCCAGATTCCTGCTTTGCAAAGAGCGTGATCAAGACTATCTGCGATTTTAGGCATAAAATCATCTTCACCCCGTACATGAGCAAATTGGTCATTAGCGATTGAACTTTCAAAAAGTGCGGTAAGGGTTTCAATATCGCACTCAAGTCCAGTCTCGCTTAATTGAACGATTGCAGACTCAGTTATCGAGTGCCAATTGTACGGTACTTTGCCTGGTTCAGGCACGAAGTTTTCTTTCTCAAATGACATGCCCTGTCTCACAGTGACGGGGTAATAATTATTAATCACAGTGTTGGCAAGTACGCTCATTTGCTCAGGAGCTAAAGTGTCATCGAGAGTTCTAAACAAGTAGTTGGTATTAACTATTTTAGTATCGAGTATTGAAGGGTCTTGAGCGATTTCTATTACGGCAGCATAGGCTTCGAAAACACTCATTGGGTAAAGGTTGATGCCGAATTCTTGATTAAATGTGCTGTAAATGGACGGGAAGTCTTCTGCGACAGCCAGTAATGGTTTCGCCATGTGTGCATCTTCGTCGAACATTGCGTCTACAAGCTCACCCATTCGTTTTTGCTGTGCAGCAGTTCGACAATCCTTAATAAAGCCTCTTGGATTTACGAAGGTCTGCTCAATAACCTTGCCATACTGTTGGCGAAAAACAGCTGGGTCAGTAATCTCAGCTAGCTCGCTAATCATACTCTCAACTGAGGCGTGAAATGCTTCTTGGTTTGCAGCCCGATCAGGATTCGGAGCTAGGCAGTAGGTTGATCGACACCAGCTAGCATCAAATGCACTTACACGCTCTCGCCCGTAGGGATTTTGCTCAAAATCTGGGGTATAAGATGCTAATACCTGAACTACGTCGCCTACTTCGGGAGTCTCGCTTAGGAGCTTTTCATATTGGCTACCTTCGTAAGCTACATGACCGCCGTTCATATTGATTACAACTGGCTTGCCATTAACGTCTAAGGTCATGTAGGTTGGACGACGATCCTTATAATCATTGCTTGTGTCGGCGACATATTCTTGTACTCTTCCTTGTACCAGGACCTGGCCAGGGGTTAACTCGCTTTCACCATCCCAAGCAGTCAGAATGTTATTCACACGATCTACACGAGCCGTGTACTTGAACATATTGCTTACGATGTATTCACGTTCTTCGCTTGTGACTTCAACGTCAACATCAAGCTCGGTCATGCCAAGACCACGCAATTTTGCAAGTTCTTCTTGATCGCCTTCTAAAACGAATTCGTCTGCATGACGAATGTCACCTACGTAGCTGTCGGCTACTAGTAGAGTTAATCGATCTGATTTAGGACTAACGACGAAGCGAGCTCGTACGAGATCGCCATGCTTCCACCCAGTGAAGCCTTCTGAGAACTTGGTCATAAAACCGTGTACAGGCTTACCGTCTGGATTAACATAAAGTTCACCCTTTTCTTTGGGCGTACTATCCACATACACTGTGGTCACGACGTCACTAGTGGCTAACTCGGCAATGCCTGAAGCCGCTAAAAGAGCGAACAGGGTCTCTTTATCTAAAATGTTTGGCTGTTCTAAGCCCTCTGGCTTAGGAAAACCTTCCTCAAAATCGGACATACAACAAAAATAGCACATTTAGTGCTATTTGTCAATGCGTGGCTCCCCCTAGTGGTCGAGCTTCGCAACTATTGAAAGCATTTAAACTTCTAACAGGGCTCGACATTTTGACAACCTTTATCCAAAACTAACACATGGTAAACATATCAGCTATAATCAGTATATGCATAATCACGATCCTAACAAACTACCTAAAATAGATATTGCTGAGTCTGATAATGCGCTTCAACTGGTACTTGGCGATATTGTGAGCGCATGTTACGAACTAGTAGATGCGATCAAACATGATAATATTGCATATCTTCGAACTCCAGACACAACTATAATGATTGCTGATAATATTCGCGACAGCGATCAC
>JAYVXX010000040.1:0-7605 GCA_043784805.1 Minisyncoccota bacterium
AGTCGTGAACATCTCAAAGAATTCCTGTAGGGATTCTGGGTACTTTTTCATACCATAAGTGTATCGTGTGTGGTTAGGGGTGACAAGCGCCTACGCCAGTAACTAAAAGTATATCATCTACTAAAAAGTTGCTATTCACTAGGAGTACTATATACAAAAAATGACCTCATATGTGGTCATTTTTATAGTATTCTTTATCTGAACAAGGAAGAATTTTCTCAGCACAGATAAAAAGTAAGATTTTAAAATAAGAAAGAAATTACTTTAGATAATAGGCAAAAGTCGCTTTTGAAAAGAGATTTTTAATTCGATGCTTGCAATCTATTTTGAAGTTGCTCCAGATGCCAGATCAGGTAAATGAAATTTTTCAGAAAAGGCTTGTTGCTTCTTTCGTGCCTCTTCTGCGGCAATTGTTACTTTATTTAAGTATTCGTCTACTATTTCTATATACTTTTCTAGTTCTTGCCTCCTGGTACTATCGAAATCTTTAGAAATCAACTTAAACTTCTCCATGAGAGATTCGCCCTCTTCTCGAGTTATGAAATCATCTCTTCTAAGGTTCCCTAGTAACCTCTCCTTTATCCAGCCTCCATCGGTTACCCATTTATTTTTAAGTCTATCTTGAAGGGTAGTAGCTAACGCCTGCATTCTTGGTAATTTTGTCTCGATTTCTTCAATTTCTCGACTAATATCATGAAACTCCTTTGTGGCAGCTATAAACTCAAGAGTAGAAACCTGGCTAAAAGCATCTGGGTTTAAGTTGTATAAGGTTTCAAGTAGCTGTTCTACTTTTTCAATTTTAGCATCTTGATTACTTCTCATTTCTTCAAGATGTGACTTTGACCACTTACGAACGTATGGTTTTACTTGTTCAAGTAACGGTTGGAGTTTAGCTTGTAATTGTTCAACAGCTTCTCTATTCTGGGAATTATCCTCTGTTTTAAGTTTTTTCTCAGCTATATATAGGGAATCTTTTATTCCAGTTATATCACTAAGTAGATGTTGTTCATCTGGCCATTCATATTCATATTTAAAATGCGGAGGATTATTTCTACTAAATTGATAGTGGGATAGATAGTTATCAAGGATACCTAGATAGTACTCAGAATCTGGATTCTTTTCAAGATCCATTGCATTTCTTATTGTTGTGCTTTTAAAAGGGTTTCCAGAGAAATCACCCCGGCCTTCAAAACGACTACGATATTCTTCATCTTCAGCAGCGAGGTATGTAGCTATACCGACTGTTTCTGCTTTTGCCGGATCCCAACGAGCGTCATCCTCTGATGGAGTAACCGAATTCGATCCTTGAATTGGTGCTTGTTCTTCTTTATTTGGCTCACTCGTCATTTTTGGAGGCATACTATAAATATAAATTAGTTTCTATACCTCTAAGTATGTCTCTCTCTTTGATTTTGCAAGTTATTTACAGAGATGGTGAGAATTATAATGAAGAAAAATACATAAGCGGCCTCGTAAGAGGCCGCTTATGTGTGTAATTCTGTATCTGTATCTTGTATCTGAACAAGAAAGAATTTGCTTTAGATGCGAGGCGCGGGGAAGTTCGTGAGGAGACGTACGAGGGAGTACGTTTACGAGCGAACGGGGCCCCGCAACAAAGCAGATGAAGTAAATTATTTCTTGTTCTCGGCTATGTCTTTTGCGATGTTTTGAGGAACAACATCATACTTCCCGAATTCCATCGTGAAGGTGGCGCGTCCTTCTGTCATCGAGCGGAGCGAGTTCACATATCCGAACATTTCAGCAAGTGGAACAAGAGCCTTGACCACCTTATCCTGACCACGTTCGTCCATGCCTTCGATCTGTCCACGCTTAGACGATAGGTTACCAGTGATATCTCCATAGAACTTGTCCGGTGTGACAATTTCCACTTTCATGATTGGCTCCAAGATGACAGGCTTAGCTTTTGCGAGCGCATCAGAAAGGGCCATGCCCGCTGCAAGCTTGAAGGCGATTTCTGAAGAGTCCACTTCGTGGAATGATCCATCGTAGACTTCACATGACACATCCACCAACTTGAATCCTGCAACAGCTCCCCTATCCATAGATTCTCTCAAACCCTTTTCTACGGCTGGCACGAATTCCTGTGGGATAGCACCACCTTTTAATGAGTTGATGAATTCGAATCCATCGTATCGCTTGGTATTTTTAGGAAGATCTTCTTTGTCGATAGAATAATCAATAGGCTTGATGTTGATCTTCACATGACCATACTGACCGCGACCACCGGATTGCTTGATATGCTTACCCTCACCAGATGCCGAGCCAAGAATAGTTTCCTTGTACGCAACTTGAGGCTTACCGGTATTGGCTTCAACATTAAACTCACGGCGCATACGGTCAACGATGATGTCCAAGTGAAGTTCTCCCATTCCAGAGATGATAGTCTCAAGCGTCTCAGGATCTGAAGTCACACGGAATGTTGGGTCTTCGATTGCGAGCTTTGAGAGCGCGATACCCATCTTCTCCTGGTCAGCCTTTGTCTTCGGTTCAACACGCATAGAGATCACAGATTCTGGAATGACGATACGTTCAAGGATGATCGGATTGTCTTCGGTACACATCGTATCTGAAGTGACGGTGTCTTTCAGTCCTACTGCTGCTGCGATTTCTCCAGCATACACAACCTTCACTTCTTCACGTTCGTTCGCATGCATACGAAGGATACGTGAGACACGCTCTTTCTTTTCTTTCGTGGAATTATAGATATATGACCCTGCTTCAAGGGTTCCAGCGTACACACGGAAGAATGTTAACTGTCCTACAAACGGATCTGCCATAGATTTGAAGGCGAGCGCTGTAAAAGGCGCAGTATCAGATACTTCAACTACAACTGGCTCTCCAGTATTACCATCAAGTCCTTTCGGTGCTGCGATATCAAGTGGTGATGGAAGGTAGTCGATGACCGCGTCTAGGACGAGCTGCACACCTTTATTCTTAAGAGCTGATCCACAAAATACCGGGAAGATATCGTTTGAAATTGTCGCCTTTCGGAGCGCAGCTTTCAAAACTTCTTGGGTAAACTCTTTTCCTTCAAGGTATTCTGTCATGAGTTCCTCATCAGTCTCGACGATCTTCTCAACCATCTCAGCACGACGCTTCTTAGCCTCTTCGAGAAGTTCCGCTGGAATTTCAGCTGATCCTACGTCCTTCCCCTTGTCTCCAGTGAACTTGATTTCCTTCATGGTGAGAAGGTCGATGATGCCATCGAAGTTTTCTTCCGCGCCAATCGGCATGTGCATACGGACAGCCTTCTTAGATAGACGGTCAAGGATAGAAGCGTATGCCTTGTCGAAGTTAGCTCCCATTCGATCAAGCTTGTTGATGAAACAGATACGAGGCACCATAGCGTCTGATGCGTATCTCCAGTTGGTCTCTGATTGTGGCTCTACTCCAGCTACACCATCAAATACGACAACAGCACCGTCTAAGACGCGAAGAGAACGCTTCACTTCAATCGTGAAGTCGATGTGGCCCGGGGTGTCGATGATATTGAAACGGCACTTCTTAGACACATCCTCCTTTGGCATGTAGGTTGGATTCCAGAATGCGGTAGTCGCCGCTGAGGTGATAGTGATACCACGTTCACGCTCCTGCTCCATCCAGTCCATCACGGTTGCACCATCGTGTACCTCACCAATTTTGTGTGATACTCCAGTATAAAAAAGGATACGCTCAGTTGTCGTAGTCTTACCAGCGTCGATGTGAGCAATAACTCCAAAGTTACGTGTCTTATTGAGTGGATAGTCGCGAGCCATAGGGATAGTTGTTAGTTATTAGTAATTAGTAATTAGTAATTAGTTGAAGCGAATTTGCTTTGCAAATTCGCTTTTCCCTTTAGGTATACATATAAAAAGGGAAAAGAAAAACCGCTTCTGCAGTAGCTAGTATGCTACCACAAAAAGAAGTCTTAGACAATACATAAATAGTCTCAAACAAATAAAAAAGAACCCCCGACAATACGTCGAAAGTTCTTTTGAAGTTGCGTCAGGCGCTCAGTCTTATCACCAATAAAGATGGGCCGGCTACCCGTCGTGTGGATTCTTATGGGAACCCAGGCACGTCCCCGAATACACTGTGTTGGACACTATAAAGCACAAGCACTTCCTCAGTTAGCCTTTAACTTCAGGCAATTACTATGAACTATGCCGAATGGGCCAGAAGAGTCTCCCGCACTACAACATCCAAGTGTATTCTAGCATTTTCAAAAACAAAACACGGATTTCCGTGTTTTGTTGTTTCCTTAGTTCTCCAAGCTTATCGTCCAGTGATGACCATATAGTCATCACTTATGTCCGTCGCTACCAGTTCACCATTCTTGCTCATGAGGTTGACTCTGACCTTGTACTTTCCAGGAGTCGCGCTGACTGATGTCGAAAGGGCAAAATGATCTGTCCCTGTTGTATTACTCAAAGCTTGTTGAGAGCCCTTTCCAAGAACTATTTCCTTTCCTTCACCAATTAGCTTGGTCACGAAATACCCACCCTCTGGTAAGGTGGTGAATGACCAATAGACTTTCATGTCTGCGTCTGTTGTGAAATTCTCACCACCGTTTGGTGATATCACTTTCACGGATGGAAGAGTCTGTGTCATGACGGTTTCGGTAATTGGGAAAGTCATACCTTCAGTAGGCTTAGTCTGGGACGATGGGGTAATGACTACTGGGAGAATCTTCACATAGTCATGGATAGTCTCACCGTTATTGGTACGCTTGCACGAGAGTGCAACATAGGAAGTCCATGCTGGATTAAGTGTTGTGGTCTGTGACCCAGAGAAAGGAACGTCGGTGGTAGCTACACCTGAAACCTCAATCTGACAGCCAGTAACACCACTTGTAGTCCAATCCAATTTCATAGGTTGTGCCCCATTTAACATAACACTGTCATCAAAACCATTAATTTTCAAATCGATTTTTGCCATCTGGTCTCCAGGTATTGTAGAACCTGTAGTAGTTGTAGGAGGAGTAGTTTCCATTCTCTTTGTCACCTGTACTGTCGTCTGGCCTTCCCAATCAGTTACAGCTCCATCTGTTGGCCCTGGATGCCAACTCCTTACCTTCACGGTATATGTTCCTTCATTGGTATAAGTATGCTTTCCTAAAGCGTAGGCGCAACTTTTACCGACTACGTTCGTAGAGGATTCTAGGGCATTAGTACCATCGCCCCAATTAACTTCAAGTCCATTTCCAGTTGTACCATACCTACCAACAGAGTAGATACATTTTTCTATTTTGTACATCACATCATGCGGCGCTCGTAGCATGACCGTGAGTGGTGCATAACCTGAAGTAGGGACAGCCTTAAGAGTGGTGACCTCACCGGTGGTAGAATGCATGTCGCCATTTGAGTGTGTAGCACTTTCGTGTGTAGTATTGGTGTTTTCGTTGGTATTTATATTAGTGTTAGTATTTGTGTTTGTGTTCTGGTTGTTATTGGTGTCGGCATTTGTAGCACTTCCATTCACACAACTTACTTCCTTAATCTTCGCTCGAGTATATAGACCAACGTTACCAAGTGGTGATATTCCATTTGCGGTCTGAAAATCCTGCACCGCCTTTCGCGTAGCACGTCCGAAGTATCCTGTTGGGTCAGAGTCTAGATAATTTGCTTGGGAGAGATATATCTGAAGAGTAGTCACATCCCCGCCTGTTGAGGAGTCACGTGAACCGAGCTTAAGGTTATGCGTGATAGCCGCGCAATCAATTGAACTTCCCGCACTATCAGTGGTAACTGCTGTCTGTGCAAAAGCAAAAGATGGTATTAAAGTAGCCAGAACAAGAATCCTCTTAATGTGTTTGTTCATATATTTATTGTTTAATACAATAAGTCTAGCATCCTGTCTATAAATGTCGACGGATAACAAAAGAGTGGCGCCTACAGGCACCACTCTTTTGTTAGAAACTGAATATACCAGCACAAGTATCCCAAGCTTTCAATTTTAGATGAAATTCGAGGCGTCAAGTCTGCAAGCACAAGGATTCATTATTGACTTACAAGTTCTTACAACATAAGATGTTAAGGGACTCTTTAGATAAGTATGGAAGCTTATCTAGGAGAACTTTGCCACTTTAAAAAGGAGCTACGAATGACGATCGTAAAACGTTTAACAGATATTGAAAATGCTTCTCTTCTAGATCTTAAAGAAACAAAAGAGGATGCCCTGCGCACGGTGCGTGCGCTTGATGTTATTTTAACAAACCCAATAACGTCTAACCACCATGAGATTACTGATACGCGACATGCGAAAGCAAAAAGAATGTACTTTCTTGGTCAATTGAATGCGCGAATAAAAACACTTCACAGGGAACAAGCTCTTAACCCAAACTCCCCCTTTGCTGGAATAAAAAAAGAGATGAAGCGTGCGGAGCATAGAAGGTTGATGGCCTTGGCTGCAAAGACTCACAAGGTTGACCCTGAGGACCCATACTCCCTGCTGCACGGCCTCTGGAAACTCTTATGCGAACTCAAAACCACTGGAAGAGTTGAGTTTACCGAAAGTGAAAGGTTCCTTACTTTCCAAGCTAGTGACTTACTGGAAAAAGAAGCTACCCTTTGTAAAGATGGTCTAGTTCGACGGAAATAAAATACAAAATCCAACCCCAGGGCTGGATTTTTTGTACTCAAGTTTTTCCGTTTTAGGTGAGATTCGAGGCACAAGATTTTCTCAAAATTCTAGAATAAATACGCGAAGTACCCCAAGTTTTGGAAGAAGGTGTACAAGAACGTACATCGACCGACAAAACTTGGGGTACGACAAAGTAGTTACCTAGAATTTTGAGAAAATTACCAGGCGCCATTTGGTCGAAAGAAAAAGCACCCAACGGGTACTTTTTCTTTCGACACACATTTTGCTCAGGGGTGTAATCTGCTTCGCAGATTACCAGGCAAAATGTGCAAACGCCTTATTCGACTCCGCCATCCTATGCGTATCCTCCTTCTTCTTCACCGCTGTTCCTTCGTTGTTAGCTGCTTGCATGAGCTCATCAGCGAGCTTAAGGTGCATAGCCTTTCCTTTCTTGTTATTCGCAGCTTCCAAGATCCAACGAAGTGCAAGCATGAAGCGTCGTTCTTCACGAACTTCACGTGGCACTTGGTAGTTCGCTCCACCAATTCGGCGTGAACGAACTTCCGTCACTGGTCCAGCATTCTGAAGTGCCATGTTGAAAGTCTCTAGTGGGTCTTCCACTTTGAGTTTTTCCTTGATAACGTCAAAAGCACTGTAGACGATGTCTTGAGCTGTTGATTTCTTTCCTCCTTCCATCACGTAGTTGATGAACTTTGATACCTTTGTAGAATTATATCGGGAGTCAGGTCCAACGATATTTCGATTTTTAACTTTTCGTCGCATACATTTGGGGAGACATCAGACTAATAGACAGTCAGACTGTCAGACTAATACGAACCCGTATTTTGTCTGACTGTCTGAACGTCTGGTGTCTGAACGTCTAGATTTTTCTTGTGTAAACGTTCCCTGAAAGCGTAGGTACTTCACAAGAGTTATTTTCAGTAATGCTTTCACTACTTGATTAACAAGTGTTTGTAATACTACAATAAAAGATCATAAATAGCAAAAGTGCGACCGAAGGTC
>JAYVXX010000041.1:0-22303 GCA_043784805.1 Minisyncoccota bacterium
TCGTGTTGTAGGGATGAAGAATAATGCACGAGTGAATCTGAAGATTAACGAACCAGAAGGAAGGCCAGCATATGCCGGAAAGGAAGTAGAGAAGGAAGAGGGAAGTCAGTCATACACACCTCGTTACGATACTGCTGACGTTGATGCCGTCATGAACGACCTCAAAAATATATAACATACATGTCAATAAAATTTACATATGGCCTTATAACCGCAGCGCTTTGGTTTGTGCTTAGTGCGGTCTCTTTGATTATATTTATGGTACTTGTGACAGTTCTTAATATTAGTTTTTTTGATTTCTTGAATCGTAGTATGGGTTTTGTAGTTGCTAGTGAAGTTATCTTGTTAATTACTCTCATTGTAAGTACACACATTACTTCACAGAAATTAAGAAGTAATGATTTATTTAAAGATGATACTCAGAAGATACTGATTACTAATACTATTTCATTTGGAGTGCCATTCATGTTCCTACTACTTCTAGATGGAGTGGATAAGGTTGGCACTATTTTAACTTTCATTTTTGCTATAGTAGGATATTATTTATTCTGTAGTTATTTCGTTACAAGGAAAGCTTTGTAGCTCTCAACTGTTAAGTAAGGGGGCGTTTTGCTTAATAGCTATGACATTGCTATAAGTACTTACCTACCTGGCCGGTAGGTACTTATGCTGTCGTGTTTGTATGTCAAAAAGAAAAGTTAACCTTTTAAAGTACTATTCGTACACCTCCTTCCAAAAACTTGTTGCTCCTAGAATCTAAAGCAATTTTTGACCACCGTGCCTGACGCAAGTTCGTGATGTTGATGATACTTTAAAACAATAAGCGCCTGACATTGCCAGGCGCTTTGAGGTGTCAAGTGGTTCACGTTATGAGGGCTTCAGTTTGAATGAGGTTTTTATAACAAATGTACAGCATTCCTGCGGAAGTAATTAGCACGAGAATGCTTACGATAACCCAAGATGTCACAATGAGCGACCATATACCGGTAATGATGCTTGAGATCGCGAAGCCCACACAAATGTGAAGCGGACGCTCCCAAGTCATCATCGTTTTTGAAATGAACTTGGTATAGAAGTAAATACCGTATGCTGCACACACAGGTATGCATGAGTTAATTACCGCTGCACCCTGCACCCCAGAATCTCTGTCTTGTATGGCAATGGCATATAAGCCTACAAACAATGCAATCATGGCAGTCATATCTATGGTCATTTGACCTTTCTCGGACACACTCATGAGAATCTCCTAGTTGGTTGGAAACGATTGTAATATATAGTTTTTATGCTAGAATGTCAAGGATGAAACAGTCTTCACTTCGGTTCCATATCATCACCATTTTTCCTGACATGTTCGTCAGTTATTTTGCTGAGTCGATCATTTCACGCGCAATCGAGGGTAAGCTGATTGAAGTGAACACCTACGCGCTCCGAGAGCATACCACGGACAAGCATAGACGTGTTGATGGCAAGCCGTACGGTGGCGGTCCAGGTATGGTCATGTGGGTGGACCCGATTATTAACTGTGTAGAAAAGATACAGAAGAAAATAGAAGCAAGGCATAAAAAGCTAACAGCTCAAGATCAAAAGCCAAAAGCTCTCATTGTTATCTTTAACGCTGGTGGGGAGAAGTTTACCAACACCCTTGCGCAGACCAGTGCGAAAAAATACACTGACATCATCTTCATCTGTGGCCGCTACGAAGGAGTAGATTCACGAGTGAAGAAGATTCTGAAAGCTAAGGAATGGAGCATCGGAGAGTATGTGCTTACTGGAGGCGAGCTTCCTGCTATGGTGTGTATTGATGCCATCTCACGGCAGATTAAAGGCGTATTACATGATGAGCTATCTCTTGAAGAAAAACGTATTGCATCTCACGAAATCTACGCCCGCCCTGAAATCTATGAACATAAAGGAAAGAAATACAAAGTTCCAAAGGTACTTCTTTCCGGTAATCATAAATTGATTGATGAATATCGCAAGCTTGAAGAGAATAAAATTGGGAAGAAGATAAAAAGTAATTAGTAGTTGGCGGATGCACGTATACCAAACCAGTAACTAATTATATCGTTGTCTTGAGCCAGAGCCGAGAATCGAACTCGGGACCTTTTCGTTACGAGTGTAATGCTCTACCAACTGAGCTACTCTGGCTTATTACGGAGTCGTTGAGCAGGATTGGCCACAAGTTCCTCCCCACCGTCGCGTGGAGGACTCGCAGCCCGCCCCTCGTGGTTTCGCGTGCTCGCGAAACATCACTGCGGCCCTTCAATCCTGTTACGACATGAAGCAGTTCATGTCTACTCAAAATGTGCTACGCAATTTTGAGCTCAACAGCCGAAAATAGCTTCGCATATTTTGGAGCCGTTGAGCAGGATTGAACTGCTGACCTCGTCATTACCAATGACGTGCTCTACCAACTGAGCTACAACGGCTTATTATATTTGTATTACCCACACACTACGTACACGTTTGAACAATCTACCAACCGGGTCAAAAGCTTACTAGCTTTTGACATCTTCGAAGCTGAGGCAACAGCCCAATGTCTTGGACCAAGCTTCTTGAGCTACACGGCTTCGATTTTTATGCGTAAAAATCGCTTCAAAACGAGCACGTTTTGACGTAATATATTTATTTACGTCAAACTATTGCTATTTATTTAACTACGTATTCCTGAAACACGTGCAGTCGATTGTACCAAAAAAATCCACTATCTACCAGTTGATGAGTATTACTTTCAAAACTCAAATAAGTAAGATTTTCCATTTGGTATACTGGGCCAATGGAACCCCTTGCATCACTTCTTCGCCCGACATCGCTTAAAGACTACATTGGCCAGCAGCATCTTGTTGGCCCGGGGAAGCCGATTGCTGTAGCGGTAGAGAAGAAGCACATCTTCTCATTTATTCTCTGGGGTCCGCCAGGGGTCGGGAAGACGACACTTGCGCGCATCTATGCCAAAGCCTTGAACGCCGAGTACCACGAGCTCTCTGCCGTCTCAGCAGGGAAGGATGACATACGGGCTATCGTCGAAGATAAGAAGGGAATGGCACAAAATCTTTTTGGACCGAAGATACTTTTCTTGGATGAAATTCATCGCTTCAATAAGGCACAGCAGGACTTCCTTCTGCCATATGTCGAACGCGGAACACTTGTTCTGATCGGTGCGACTACCGAGAATCCAAGTTTTGAGGTCATTCCGGCGCTTCTGTCACGATGTCGCGTATTTGTGCTTGAAGAATTGAAAGACGATGACATGAGGGAAATTTTGAAACGAACTGGAAAAAAGATCGACGAGGCAGCTACGAACTGGTTGGTCGAGATGGCAAATGGCGATGCTCGTCAGATGCTTGCGATGGTGGAGAATACTACCTCCCTTTACAACGAAATAACTGTAGCCACTCTTACTGATACACTTCAGTCAAAATTTTTACGATATGATAAGAAAGGGGAGGAACACTACAACACTATCAGTGCTTTCATCAAAAGCATGCGCGCGTCCCAGCCAGATGCCGCGCTCTACTATATGTGCCGCATGATAGTCTCAGGAGAGGATCCTAAATTCATCGCGAGAAGGATGGTCATCTTTGCCTCCGAAGATATTGGACTCAAAGATCCGCTCGCGCTTGTGATAGCTAATGAGGTGTTTAGAGCGGTGGAGACAATCGGTCTCCCAGAGTGTGGTATCAATTTAGCGCATGGTGTGAACTATCTCTCTCAAGCACCAAAAAGCAAAGCTTCCTACGAAGCGTACAACCTTGCCTTAGACGATGCCAAGAAACTTGGCAATCTCCCGATCCCGATGAACCTGCGGAATGCTCCAACGAAACTGATGAAAGATATTGGCTATGGAGATGGATATGAGAGGTATTCCAAAGAAGATTATCTGCCAGAGAAATTGAAGGGAAAGAAATATCTTAAGGATTAGACAAAAGACTGACAGATAACAGATATCAGATCGAGACGGCTTGGTGGAAGACATTCGGCTGCTGCCTCGGCCACGAAGATGCCAAGGAGCGAAGGCGACGCAGGTGTCCGTAGTCAGTAGACTAGGATGCGAAGCCAGCAGGCGTAGGACCATCAGACTAAAATGCTTAATACATTTTCGTCAATATCGACAAAATTGCTTATTTTGTGTAGTGTTTCTTAAGGTTTTGCTCTAGAAGGGAAAAGATATGTCTGACGCGAATAAGAAAAGAGACCTCTTTCTCCTCCGACTTCTGACCTCTATTGAGAGTTTGAAAGAGCAAAGAGTGACAGCGGAAAAAGTAAGGGAAGGGTATCTTCGTTTTTATCCACCTGGATTTTTTCGGAGAAAAATTTTACCCCCAATTGGAATAGACGAGATTGAAAGAGGTTTACGAGCACTCACCCTCCGGGGGTTCTTGCAGAGAGAGTTAACGATCCTCTATGAAGATAGAGTGCTCGCAAAGGATACCCCAATCTACTCATTGACTAGTATGGGGGAAGCGTTCCTCAGGAAGAGATAAACACCGCATGTAATAAGGCGGTGTTATTTTTTTGAAAGTTATTTATCTTTAAGCAGGGATTGAAGATATTCACCGTAACTTGTCTTTGAGAATTTATTTGCGGTGGCCAAAAGTTGCTCTTTGGTGATGAGTCCGTGGCTATAGGCGATACTTTCTAGATTGGCAATTGGTAGTCCTGTAGCTTTTTGTTCTTCTTGTACATAGTTCGATGCTTCGAGAAGCGAGTCATATGTCCCGGTATCAAACCACGTCACATCCTTTGGAATCTTTTTCACACGAAGAGAATCGTCCTCCATGTAGAGCTTATTCAAGTCAGTGATTTCAAGCTCACCACGCGGAGACGGTGTGAGAGATTTTGCAAGCATACTTGCTCTTTCATCATAAAAATAGATGCCAGGTACCGCGTACGATGGAGCCACACTATCTTTTGGCTTTTCTACAATCGATAGCGCCTTTCCTTCATTATCAAAGGTAACAATACCGAACCTCTCCGGGTCAGGGACTTCGTAGCCAAATACTATCGCTCCACTCTTGTTTTCAGAGCTAGAGTCCTTAAGGAATTGAGCAAAGTTTTTGCCATGAAGAAGATTATCACCCAAGATAAGGCAACAAGGGGAACCATTCAAGAACCTCTCCCCAATGATAAGAGCATCTGATATACCACGCTTTTCTATCTGTACTTCGTAACTTAATTTCACTCCGAAGTTTGACCCATCTCCCAAAAGATTTCGGAATACTACTACATCACTCGGATCAAGAATGAGAAGAATCTCTCGGATTCCAGCATGCAGGAATAACGAAAGTGGATAATATATCATCGGCTTGTCGTAGATTGGTAACAGTTGCTTGTTGACTGCGAGAGTCATCGGATAGAGCCTGGTTCCGCGACCGGCTGCAAGAATGATTCCTTTTCGTTCCATAAGATAGGTTCTAGTATACCTGGAATGGGGGCGAGACACCAGACTTGGGAGAAACGAGAGATAGCAGACGACCAGACCGCTTCACTAACAGACATAAGACTTTGTATACAAATACAGTATACATATACACAAAACACTTGTGTACAAAAATCCACAATTTACAATTCCTCTGATTGTCTGATTGTCTGATTGTCTGATTGTCTGGTATCTCCTGTCTTCCTTGATATACTCTCCAAATGGAACCAAATCTAGACCAAGAAATCATGGAGCTCGAGGCCCGGATGAATGAGATTGAGTTTTGGAGCGATAAGGAGAAAGCTAAAGAAACAATCAGACTGATTCAGGAGCTCAAAGACAAGAAAGCTGGAGTTGGAGCGCTCGACCGAGGTAATGCGATCATGACATTCTTGGCAGGGGCCGGAGGGGATGACAGCGAGGACTTCGCACGTATGCTTTTTGAGATGTATGATGCATATTTTTCTTCACATGGATATTCATATACGGTGCTTCACGATAACAAGAATGATCATGGAGGATTCCGGAACCTCACACTTGAAGTGACGGGGAAGAATGCCTATGGAACATTCAAGAATGAGTCCGGTGTGCATCGCCTCGTACGTATATCACCATTTAACGCTCAGGCGAAGCGGCATACATCATTTGCCATGGTGGAAGTGCTGCCAATTATTCCACCTGCTGAACGTAAGGTGATATCACCAGAGGATATCCGTATCGAGACATCCAAGTCGAGCGGTCCTGGTGGACAGAATGTGAACAAGCGCGAGACTGCGGTACGTGTGATTCATATTCCTACAAACATCGCAGTCCACGTAGCGACTGAGCGTCAGCAAGAACAGAATAGGCAGAAGGCTCTTGAGATATTGCAGGCAAAACTTTTCAAGTTGGAAGTTGAAAAAAGGAAGGCTGAAGTAGAAGGAAGACAGATCAGTAAGACTACCGAGATAGAATGGGGGAACCAGATCCGCTCGTATGTGCTTCATCCGTATAAGATGGTCAAGGATCATCGGACCGACTACGAGACAAGTGATGTCGAGGGAGTGTTAGAGAAAGGACAACTTGAAGGCTTCATCGAGGCGGAGAAGGGGTTGTAACTGCTGGGAATAGAAACCACAGTAAGGATTTTTTGAGTGATATACTAAAGGTATCAATAACTATGTCTTCGTCCACTACAGAAGAAGAGGTTCTGAAGGAAGATTCATTTGATGCGGATCATCATATCGTTCTCAAAGAAAAATCAGCTAAGGAGTCTTTCCTAGCTCTTAAGAAGTTGTCACTTCATTCCCCGGATGCGTATTGGTCCGCAGCATTCTTGCGTCATAAGGGATTTTTTACTAACGAAGAACAGATTAAGCTTCGTAACAGTACTGTTGCTATTGCAGGGTTGGGCGCGGTAGGAGGCACAGTGTTTCTAGGATTAGTCCGTTCGGGTGTTGGATCGTTTATCATAGCTGATCCAGATACGTTCGAAGCGGCGAATCTTAATCGTCAGGTTGGGGCACGCCCTGATACCCTCGGGCGAAAAAAGATTGAAGTCTTATTAGAAGAGGCCCTTCTAATAAATCCATTTCTTAAAGTGAGGACACTTCCGGAAGGTTTCAATACGGGAAATGCCGAAGATTTTTTACATGGGGCAGATATCGTCGTGGATGCTATGGATTTTTTTGCGTACAGTGAACGATTGTCACTTTTGAGAATATGTCGAAAGAAAAAACTCTTTGTGGTCACCTCGGGTAACGCTGGTTTTGGAGCGTCACTTCTTGTGTTTGATCCAGATGGCATGGAGCTCGACAAGTTCTTTGGTATTTCTCCTAAGACGACGGATGTGGGATTGATGGCAGCATTTGCGCT
This sequence comes from Minisyncoccota bacterium, assembly GCA_043784805.1. Lineage (GTDB taxonomy): Bacteria > Patescibacteriota > Minisyncoccia > Phycocordibacterales > UBA5272 > UBA11704. The sequence continues at coordinate 7,274 of JAYVXX010000041.1, forward strand.
CACGTCCATTCCACGTCACTTTAGTGCAAGCTACACTGACCCATCGTTTGTGAGTCTCGAGTCGAAAGTAGGACCCGCAACAGGTGTCGCTTCCATGCTTGCTGCGGCAATGATTGTCACCGAGACGCTTCGTCTTCTCGCTAGACACTCCGGGATCAAACCTGTTCCCCACTTCGTGCAGATTGACGTTCATGAAGGAAAGTATATTGAAGGAGTGCTCAGATGGGGGAATCGGAGTGTATTGCAGAAGATCCGCCGCTACGTACTCATCAATCGTTATTGGGCGAAGAAGAAAGGGTTTAAACCTGTTCCACCACCTGGACTTCCTCAAGAGAGGATAATGGTCCTACCAGTTCCTGAAAGAATCATGCAAGCTATTCTGACAGCAGGTATCCAAGCACCGTCAGGGGATAATATTCAACCCTGGGTCTTCCGCGTCGAAGGTGACTCAATCCATGTAGGAATAGATGAGAGTATTGACCAATCGTATTTCAACTACAAGCAGATTCCTTCTCTTATTTCTATGGGCGCAGCTTTGGAAAATATGCGTATTCCCGCCTCATCATATGGACTTCATATGGTCGTTGACCATATAAGTGAAAACATCTCGGAGCATATCGTAACAGCACGCTTCAAACCGTGGGACGCCCCACGTGACTCGCTTTTTGAAGTGTTGTGGGAGAGGAATACTAATCGACGTTTCTATTCATCTCGAAAAGTTTCGGAATCTATTATTGCTACCCTTAAAGAGACTGCACAAGTAGACCCTCTCTTGGGCTGGCATGAGACATCCAAGCCAGATGTACTCAAGCTATTAGCAAGAGCGGTGTACTTGGTTGATATCATTCGGTCAGAGAGGAAGGATCTCCATGTCCATATCCAAAAGATGCTCCGCTTCACCCCACGGAGCGTCTATGCTAAGCGGGACGGATTTCCACTTCGTAACCTGAAGGCTGGCTGGGTTGGTGAATTGTTCTTAAAGTTTACTCACCCATGGCCGGTGATGAAGCTGCTTAACTATTTTGGTTTTTCTAAAGTAGTCGCGCGTTTCGTATACAGAGAAGTCTTGTCATCGTCTAGCTGTGTTCTGTTGACAGTTCCATCTATGGATACAAAAGACTTCATCAGCTGTGGTCTGGCACTTGAACGTGTATGGTTGCAAGCAGCGCATCACGACTTAGCATTTCAACCCCTCGCAGGCCTTCCTATGTTTTTCCTCCGAAAGCAGTTAAACGATGATGGAGATTTATCTCCAAAGCATAAGAAACTTTTAGACGAAGCAGTTTCTCTTGAACTGGAGGCCTTTCCTAGTTTTGATCCTAATAAGGAGAATCAGGTGATGATGTTCCGTCTGGGGTATGCGAAGGCTATCGAGGTAGGGACCTTACGAAGGGCTCTAGACTCGTTTATGCGATAAATGTGGTCCAATTACAAAGTCTTTTTCTTCTACAATAACGAGTTTTAATTCACATTTGGAAGAGCTCCACACATGCTATACTCAAGATATGCTTTATTTTGACCGAGTCTCGAAAGAATACGAAAATGGAACAAGAGTGCTAGACTCCATCTCTCTCACGATTAACAAAGGTGAACTTGTCTCAATCGTTGGCCATTCAGGAGCTGGAAAGACGACCCTGATTAAGATGCTTCTTGCGGAGGAGGCGCCAACTGAAGGAATGGTATCTTTCAACTCAGATGATATCCATAGTTTGCGTGGCAACGATATGACTAATTATCGCCGCAAGGTGGGTGTCGTCTTCCAAGACTTTCGTCTCATCCCTGGGAAGACTGCGTACGAGAATGTAGCATTTGCCATGGAAGCAGCAGGCAGGCACGATGACGAGATTGCAGAGGACGTACCCCACGTGCTTGACCTTGTGGACTTGAAAGATAAGATGCTTCACTTTCCTCATCAGCTCTCAGGAGGAGAGCAGCAGCGTGTCGCTATCGCGCGCGCCATCATCAACCGTCCAGAGATTATTATTGCGGATGAGCCGACTGGTAACTTGGATCCACTCAACACCTACGACATCGTGCAGATTTTGAAAAAGATAAATGACCTCGGTACAACCGTGATATTGACCACGCATAATAAGGGTATCGTGGATAATCTCGGCAAGCGTGTCATCACTATGGAGAACGGCCGTGTCACACGCGATCAGAAATCTGGCAAATTTACGATGTAACGATTTATTTTATTATATGAAATTAGTACTTTGGAAAAGAACTTTAGTCGGTGGGTTGCGCGGATTCTATAGGAATAGAACTGTATCGCTCTCTTCTATTTTTATCCTGACTATCACGCTCTCGATTGTCACTGCGTTTTACATATTCCGTTCAGTTTTTGACTATACACTTGAACAAGTCAAGGAAAAGGTGGATGTGCGTGTCTACTTCACAGTTGATGCAACAGAGGCACAGGTGACTGAAGTGCGTGCAAAGCTCTTGGGGCTTGCGGACGTCAAATCTGCGACATACACTTCGCGGGAGCAGGCACTGGAAGACTTCAAGAAGAAGCATGAAGGGGATCAGTTGACCTTGCAAGCACTCGACGAGCTTGGAAGTAATCCCTTCGGAGCATCTCTTTCTGTGGTCGCTAAGGACACATCGCGCTATGAGGCTATCGCGAGCCAGTTAGGTGAAGGCTCCGGTCTTCTAGGTGATAATAGGGGCGTGATTGATAAGGTCAACTATTATCAGATCAAGGATAGTATTGATAAACTCAACAGCATTATTGGGTGGACCAACACCGTAGGCTTCTGGCTCTCGATTGTTTTTGTCCTGATGAGCTGTATGATTGTGTACAATACCATCCGCCTTGCTATCTTCGTCTACAGGGATGAGATTGCTGTCATGAAGTTGGTCGGTGCGTCGAACATGTTCATCCGCGGGCCGTTCATTGTCGAATCTGTGCTTTACTCACTCACAGCAACCGTCATAACTCTCGCGATATTCTATCCGGCAACAATCTGGGTCACCAAGAAGACAGTCTTTTTCTTTGAAGGCCTCAATATCAACGCCTTCTATATGGCGCACTTCTTCGCTCTTGCGGGAACACTGTTGGTGTTTGGTTCTATCCTCACAGTTATTTCCTCATTGCTTGCAGTACGAAAGTATCTTAAAGTCTAATTACGTGAGAAGGACTATGAAATGCAGTTTCAATAAAAAAAGCAGGTGAACCAAAAGGTCCACCTGCTAACTATTTGTGGGTTATTTTTACCGACTTCATATGCTCTGCAGTAATTAGCGACCACGGGGTTCAGGGTCATGCTGACTTGGTGGTGTCAATTTTGCAAGGAAGTTCATCAAAGATCCTGGTTGAGGTGGGGGATGTAATTCCCTATGTTCAAGGCCACCATAGCCAGAATCACAGTTTCGACGTTCGTCAGGCTTAGGGACGTACCCCTCACACAACGACAGCGCCACTGTGTAACCCACCCTTACAACATCATCTTCCCTCCTTCTGAAATCATGACGTGATCGGTGTCTTTTTTCTTGCCTTCCACAATGTTTGCAAGGAATTTTATCCGGTGCCAAAAAAATCATAATCGGTACTCCTTATTTTAATCTAAACTTCCTTTATACTCCCGGAGTTATTGTACCACACAGAATATGTGTAAAATGCCACATGGTACAATAACTTGTATGACGCAGGCAACAGCCCTTCAAATTCTCAAACTCGGTCACACTACTTTCCTTACTGGAGCAGCTGGTGCTGGTAAGAGCTACGCACTTCGCGAGTACATCGTGTACCTTAAGCGCCACGGCATCAAGTACGCAGTGACCGCTTCAACCGGTATTGCATCCACCCATATCAATGGCATGACTATTCACTCTTGGAGTGGTATCGGTATCAAGCAGAAGCTTTTCGCATATGATCTGGATGCGCTTGAAGAGAAGCAGAACCTTTGGAAGAGGTGGAATGAGACACATGTCCTCATTATCGATGAAATATCAATGCTCCACGCATCATTTGTGGATATGTTAGACAAGATAGGCAAGCATATGAGAAGGAATGACAAGCCTTTCGGCGGCATCCAAGTCATCTTCACTGGAGATTTCTTCCAGCTTCCACCTGTTGTGCGGCATAGTGATGAATATGAAAACAAGGATGTGTTCGCATTCATGGCTACGTCATGGAAAGAAGCGAAGCCTGTAGTGTGCTATCTTACCGAACAGTTTAGACAAGATGATGACAAGCTCACTTCAATATTAAACGCAATCCGCTCCGGAGAGATAGAAGACGAACATTATGAGATGCTACGGGGTACTCACGATAAGGCTCATATTGAGGATCACATCAAGCTCTATACCCACAATGAAAATGTCGATGAGATTAATATGCAAGCATTCAATAAGATGAAAGGAGAAGTGAGAACATTCCAAATGATTACAAAAGGAAAAGCACAACTTGTTGCATCCTTAAAAAATAATTGTCTCGCCGATGAAGTGCTTCAGCTAAAAGTTGGTGCGAAAGTCATTTGCATCAAGAACGCTCAAGATAGGTCCTATGTGAATGGTTCAATGGGTATCGTGACTAGCTTCGATAACGAAGGAGCTCCAGTAGTCGAGCTTGTGAATGGCAGAAAGATTACTGTGAGAGCTGATTCCTGGAAGATTGAAGAAGATGGAAAGGTGCGTGCAGAATTGCAGCAGCTCCCGATCCGTCTGGCTTGGGCTATTACTGTTCACAAGAGCCAAGGGATGACGCTCGACAGAGCAGAGATAGATCTGTCTCGGTCTTTTGCTTCAGGGCAGGGGTATGTAGCACTCTCACGTTTGAAGTCTCTCAGTGGACTTCACCTGAAGGGATTCAACCCACAAGCCTTGATGATAGCTGAACAGGTTCGTGAAGCGGACGCAACATTCCGCGCCAAGAGTGCACAAGCAGAGAACGCAATTGCTAAGTACACAGATGAACAGTTAGGAGCACTTCATGATACATTCTTGCTTGAACGTGGCGGCTCTCTCGTTGAACTCGACGAGGTGGAGGCAGAAGAAGTGGCAGTCAAAATACCATCTCACGATAAGACCAAGGAGATGCTACAAGCTGGTATGAGTATCATCGAAATCGCGGAGGCCAGGTCCTTCTCAGTGGATACTATTATCGGCCATATCGAAAAACTTCTTGACCTGAAAGAAGAAATAGAATTAAAGCACACACTCCCGCCAAAAAAGATTATGGATGTCATCAAGAAGACGTTTAAGGAATTGAAAACAACCAAACTAACCCCAGTGTATGAACACCTGAAAGGGAAGTATTCGTATCAGGATATTAGAATTGTGCGAGCTTCGATACGATAAGTCTCTACGAGTTACTTGGTGCGGATGACGACGAATGTAAACACATAGTCAGTATCCTTGATTTCCTCTTTGCTTTTCTTGATTGGTGTGACCTCCGTGATGGCAATCGTTGAACTACCAAACGTGTATGGAGGAGTAAGAGAAGTGAGATTCTTCGTTGTAGACTTGGCTCCATCGGTGAGAGTTACCGACACGGTTACGTCCCCCGCACGGAAACATTGAACGTCCACTGGGCAGCGACTATCACCTTTCAATGTATTTACTTTGAGACTAAGTGTATCGAATGTCCCAGTCTGCCCGATGGCAAGAGGGAGACTTTCTTTAGTCACGACTGGTACTGACGGAGCTGTGCTTGTGCCTAGAGGATAAGTTTCGGGAACGGTGCTTTCGGGTTGATGCTTACTTTGTATGGTTTGCAACACTCTCTGTTGGTACTTCGCAGCATAAAAAAAGTACCCAATAAGAATAACGATAAAACATGCAACTATCGCGAGTAAGGCTTTTTTAGTTATATGCATAAAGATATGATAGTCAGTATATCAGTAAGAGAATAGATGTTCTATATTTCAAAGATCATGGTTACTGCAAACAGGGGGCCGTATGTACATCTTCCAAAGTAGGTTTACCAAGTATGGCCTTGTGCTATAATCGGTCAATGAATAAGAATCTTCCCGTAGCGGTAGTTGCAGCGGATATTTGTATCTTCAGGATTATCAACGATGAGTTATGTGTCTATCTCACTCTCGTGAAGAGCGAGGGTCTTTACAAGGGTATGAACTGTCTTCCGGGAGCCCTTATCCAAATCAATGAGAACGCAGAAGACACAATTCTAAGAGTGCTCAAAGAGAGAACAAACGTAGTAGAGCCTGATGTCTATGTGGAGCAGCTTTATTCCTTTTCTAAAATCCAAAGAGACGAACGTAGTCGATCTGTTTCTATTGCCTATATGGGGCTCATGGATATGGGGACTGACTATGCGAGTGTTGATTCTTCCCGAGGAAAGTTCGTACCACTTTCCAAAGTGAAGAATCTCGCTTTTGATCATAAGGAAGTTATCATACTTGCTCACAAGAGAATAAGGAGTAAGGTTCTCTATTCGACCATCGTCAAGAAGTTAATTCGTGAAAAGTTCACGTTTTCTCTGATCCAGAAATGCTATGAGGTAGTGCTCGGGAAGGCGCTTGATAAGAGGAACTTTAGAAAGAAGATAACAGCGCTTAAGCTTATCAAAGAAACAGGGGAACAGAAGAAGGAAGGAAGGATGCGGCCCGCTATGCTCTACAAATGGGCTACTAAGGATGTTGAGTTCTACGATGTGCTTGGATTTGCAACGAGGAAATAAAGTATCCTAAAAAGTATCCTAAATAAGGCTTACGTAAATAGGGTTTCCTGGAGTTTTCCACGTATTTGAAAGACACCGCTTGACATTATATAGTGTATAATATACTCTAAGTAAAGAAGTAAGTGGAACGACTATGAAACAACCCTCTATAAAAGTTCGGATAAGTTTCTCCTCTAGGTCAGTTCTTTCGGGATAGTGTCAGTACTTGAGACCCTTGCTTCGGCAGGGGTTTTTATTTTTGTCGTGTGATAAGGAGTAACTTCTCCTCACGCGTGAGACGTTTCAATTGTGCTTCTCGTTTCTTGGCTTCACTCGCTGTCTCGTAGTTCTCGGAATACGTGAGCTCAACTGGTCTTCGTATCTTCGTATAGTGCGCGCCGGACTTTAGATTGTTGTGTTGATGAAGTCGCTTTTCCAAATCATTCGTTGAGCCGATGTAGAGCGTATTATCGGCACATCTGAGGATGTAAATGAAGTACATATATAATGCTACTTTTTAACCGTGAGCATTTTTTCAAATGCCTTACGTGTTGAAGGTGCATAGAGGACATTTAATCGGTAGAGGTCTCTGAAGTCGTTGTGTATTTCACGATGAGATGTTCTTCCTGATGTATACCCATATTGCTTGAGCGCTTCTATAGTGCTTGTACTGTAGTCACCGTATGGATATGCAAAATCAGTGACAGAGACGCCTAAATTCTTTTCAAGATAGCGCTTGCTTCCTAGAAGTTCGTCTTCCAATTTGTTGGGGTCAATTCGTGTCAATTTTGGGTGACTTCTCGTATGGCCTCCTATTTCCATACCAAGACCAACAAGCGCATGGAGGTCGTCTAAGGTCATGAATGCAGGACTTCCGATGACACCTGTGTAGATGTAGAATGTCGCCGGAAATTGATTTTTAACGAGGACAGGAAGAGCATTATCATACTGACTCCTCCAGCCATCGTCAAAGGTGATAGCAATAGGCTTCTCTGGAAGGGTATGGTTTTCTTCGCGGGTGATGAGACTACTGATGGTGAGAGGTGTATAGCCTTCGGTTTTAAGGTATGCCATCTGGGATTCAAAGACATCTTGGTACACGTTGTAATGCCTGTCAGAGGACTTTTTCGGTAAAAAGTTCTTTGGGGCTATTTTATGGTACACAAGAATGGGAATAATGGTGGTATTGTCCTTGATCACCGGAACAACTTCCTTATTCAAAGATAGTTCGTTCTCTACCTTCTCTTCCTTCGTGGTGAGACTATCTTGGTAGCGAAAATATTCTCGAGCTGCGATACAGAGAAGTAGTATTACTATCAAGAAGACAAGGGCTCCATCTAGAAACAGTGATATGTTCTTGATCTCTTTGATTTCTTGGGGGGTTATTTCATTTCGCTTTGGTACCACACTCTTCATTGAGAGAGTCTATCATATCTTGTATCTAAGGTACTCCTACAAGTGTGTTCACAGAAAGACGTCAGTCGGGGAGTTCGCGTTCCTTGTAGAGTGTAATGATTTTTTCAGTGACATGGCCTGTTTTTGGAAGATTGTTAAGTGGATGCCACTCTGCGAGGTCAATCTCTAGGCGGTCTAGTTTGTACGCTTTTGACCGTACTTCAGCATAAAAACCATACACCGTATCTTCTTTGTATTCATCATAGGTAATGAACGAAGGAAGCGTGGTAACTTCGTCAAGTGTGATTCCAACCTCTTCGTATACTTCACGGAGTGCTGCTTCTCTTGGAGACTCACCTTTCTTAATGCCACCACCTGGGAGGCTGTAGCTATAGCCATAGGTAGTTTTGATGAGAAGAATCTCATCACCGCACATAAGTATAACCTTCGCGCCAGAAGTAATTGGCCGTGTTATATACCACCATGTCCTTGCACCAAGAATCAAAAAAGGTCGGAGGAGTTTGATTAGTTTCTTCATTGTTGTAGAAAGAGTATATCAAGGAAAAGACATGTTTAGTTTAATAGATTTTAATGCTCTCTTTACGCCTTTACACAGTATCTTTCTTTTGCCATACTGTGCAGATTATTACTCCCATGGCTTACGAGAAACTTTCACCCAAATACATCTTCGTAGTTGGTGGAGTCATCTCTGGGGTAGGAAAAGGTATTACCGCCTCATCTATTGCAAAGATTCTCCAAGATAGGGGTCACACGGTCACTTCAATTAAGATTGATCCATATGTGAATGTGGATGCTGGCACCATGAATCCTACTGAGCACGGTGAAGTCTTCGTCTTAGATGATGGGTACGAGACAGACCAGGACATGGGGAACTACGAGCGTTTCCTCAATATGACGCTTACCAACGACAACTATATGACCACTGGTCGCGTCTATCAGAGCGTGATAGAAAAGGAACGTAGTATGTTCTACAAAGGCAACTGTGTGCAAGTAGTACCTCATGTACCAATGGAGGTGATTGACCGCATCAAGACAGCACAGAAAAAAGCGAAAGCTCAGGTCGTAGTGATAGAGATTGGTGGTACTATCGGTGAGTATGAGAACATCCTTTTCTTAGAAGCGGCGCGTATGATGAAGATAGATACTCCCCAAGATGTCGCATGTGTCATGGTCTCCTATCTCCCTATTCCGTCCACTATCGGTGAGATGAAGACCAAGCCAACCCAACACGCGGTGAGAACGCTCCAATCCTCTGGGTTATGGCCAGATATGATAGTCGCGAGAAGTGCCGTCGCGCTTGATGCTAAGAGGAAGGAAAAACTGGCATTCTTCTGCAACGTGAAACCCTCCCACATTATCGCGGCACCGGACGTGAAGAGCATTTACGAAGTGCCAATCAATTTTGAAAAGGAGCACGTTGGAGATATTGTGAGCGAGGTGCTTAGTCTTCCAAAAAAAGTTCTCGCGTCCAAAAGAAAGATTGGGGAGGAGGAAAAGAAAGCGTGGGCACTCTTTGTAAAAAGGGCACATACGGTGGAGACGGAAGTGAAGATCGCAATTGTTGGGAAATATTTTGATACCGGAGACTTCGTATTAAGTGATGCCTATCTTTCAGTCATTGAAGCTATCAAGCATGCGTCTTACGCACTTACTAGGAAACCTATGATCACCTGGGTTAACTCTGGGGATTTTGAACCACATGAGGGGGAGAAACAAAGCGAAGTAACGAAGCGATTGAAGGTATTAAGCGAATATGATGGCGTGATAGTTCCTGGCGGATTTGGTTCGCGTGGCATAGCCGGGAAATTAGCGGCGATAAAATATGTCCGCGAAAACAAGATTCCGTATCTAGGACTTTGCTATGGTATGCAACTTGCAGTCATAGAATATGCCAATCATGTGGCTAAAGTAAAGGGTGCAACCTCCCGTGAGCTTGATGAAACTGCTAAGCATCAGGTCATTACCATCATGGAGTCACAGAAAGATATGTTGAAGGATGCGAAGTATGGAGGAAGTATGCGACTTGGTGCGTATACTGCGAAACTAAAAAAGGATAGCCTCGTAGCTACTCTCTATGGTGCAATATCAGTGAGTGAGCGTCATCGGCATCGCTATGAGGTTAATAACGAGTACGTGAAGCAGTTGGAAGAAAGTGGTCTTGTGTTCTCTGGTACTTCACCTGATGGTCATCTCATGGAATTCATCGAACTTCCAAAGAATGTGCATCCATTCTTTGTTGGCACCCAGGCACATCCGGAGTTCAAGTCACATCCGCAAGCACCACATCCACTTTTCATTGGCTTCATTAAAGCCTCAACTAAAAAGAGAAATCGGTTTATAGTAAGAATATAAAAAAGGGCCCTCCAGAAGGCCCTTTAGTTTTGGTAGAAGTTTTTTAATGGACCATGAGGTCAATTGTCAACAATCCTCCGGTGAAGGAAATAAGGAAGAAATCGTAGATTGCGAACTTGCCACAAAGTTTGTGCCACCACCTACTCTTGAATCCATCGCGTAATGCGTTGTGAATGCTTGCTGCGATAAACAAGACGTCCATTGTCGCATGAAAGCTACCAAGCGGTGTCGTCAACACGTGCAGAAATCCCTCTAGTCCTGGGAATTTCGTTTGTATCATTCCCTCAATTAAGAGTACCATGATGACGACTACTGCATAAAACTGTTTCAAGAACCATGTATGGTTCTCCGGTGACTGCCGCGCCCGCTTGCCGCTATCCTTGACCTTTATCGCGAGTGCTGTCGCCAGAAGGAAAGCTGCCACGGTCAAGAATAGAAGCAGGATAAAAAGTACATTCATAAGTAGTGCCATTACTTCTCCTTGTTTTGTTGAAAGATCAAATACACAAATCAACCTTCATCCTAGCAGGATTGTTACCAATACTCAAGAAGCCTTTCTCGTATGGTACTTTTTGAGGAAAAAAAGGATTCCAAAGACAAGGGAGAGTATCCACATGAGGATTGCGAAAAGGAGGTAGACCATTTCTCTGGCCATCTCTTTCTTCAAGAGAAAGAGTGTGAGCGCTAGTGCCATAAGAGAACTTGCGATATGGAGGGCGAGAATACGCTTCTCATGTATAGTGAGGTTAACTTTCGGCCCGCTATAGGTTACGCGATAGCACAAATGGAACGCAACAAAGATGATATCTACGCTAAGCAGCCATTGTAATAGCATACGAGGAGCTTCGATACTAAGTATCGTGCATATGAGTAATGAACTTATGCATATGGTGACAATCGATTGGAAAACTATCGCAAGCTTCGCGATACGGTATGCATAGATTTCATTGTGTAAAAACTTCTTCATGGACTTAGATTTTTAGTCGTGCCTGAGATTCGTGCGCTACTGTTTTTCCAATTACTGTTCCAATGAGCGCTCCTGCAATGAATTCTGATATGAAGTGGAATCCAATCGCGACACCGAGTCCAATGTAGAGAGCGAGCGCATAGATACTGACTCGAAGGGGGAGTGAGCGTGGGAAGAGTGTGACTAAACAAGCCGCAAGTGCAAACATGACGGTTGCATGTGATGATGGCCATCCGCCTTGGACACTATGCTGCATGAACCCGAAATGGAACTGGTGGCTATTGTCAAAGAGAGGACCATCGTCCAGCGGAGATTCGCGCCCTGCGAGAGATTTGTAGGTGAGCGCTATTAAGAATGCAAGGACAACTGTTGTAACCAACGTTACTCCAGTTCGGATGTATGTTGTGTCCTTTCTCACTACTCCTGTTATGAAAATGGTAAGTGGCAAAAGTATTGGGAGAAGAAGCCCTATAATATCAGCAGAGAAGAGAATGAAGTGAGGTGCAGTTGTATTCATAAATACAAAGTACTGCCAGTCTATGCCGGTGGTGACGAATAGAAACGTAATTGATATAGCTAGAAGGTGAGCGAAACTATTTTTCCCCATGAAAACTCGCATGAAAATTCGTATGAAAAGCTGGGCTAATTCTCGCATGATTGGGGGTGGGATGGTACGTCTATTTTAGCACATTTAAGAAGTTGTTTTTAGGGGCTGATATGCTTCTTAATAGTCTCAAACCATACGCCATATCCGAGAGATGAGGGATGAAAGCTGTCTGCTGCGAAATAGAGTTCTGGGTTTTGGATAAAAGGGTCAACACGTGGGTCTTGGTACGTATTAACATAGGTGATGGCATCTTTCTTTGCAAGCGCTTCGAAGCTTGCGTGGTACTTAAGATTAAGATACGTGTAATAGGGCCGAAGTGGTGGAGGAACAGCGTGAGCGCCACCCACGTTTCCTGCAGAGATGAGGATGATGCGCGGACTTTTCTCAGTACTTTTTTTCTTAAGGAGTGTGATTATTGTATGAAGTGTGGTCGTTACTGTTCGTACGTCATGGAAGTGCGTGATATCATTTCCCCCAATCTGGATCAGAATCGTATCGTAGTGTGAACGAGAGAGGTTACTCATTTGTGTAGCTAAGTCAGTAGCTACAGCACCGCTTACACCATGATTCTCCACATAGGTCGCTCCGATATACCCTGCCAGAAGAGCAGGTACTGAATCAGTAGACGTGCTCGCACCAACGCCAACTGCGGTACTATCGCCGAGCACGAGCATGGTCTTCGTATAATCTGTTGAAGCAATTGAGAAGGGGACAGCAATTGCAATCAACTTCTCACTGATTGATATCTTGTGATACGTAACAAAAATCCAATACATAAGGAGTAACAAGACAAACGCTACAAGGATGAGTATGTATTTCATGGCAAAGAATATGTATAGAATATGTGTATAATCGTGTGATGCTATTTTACAACAAATAACTTCATCTCGTGAAGGACATACTTAAGAGAGTGCATCTTGTAGATATCATTTGTTGGCTAGTTTGGCTAGTTATGCGCATCTGTTTCAGAAGCAAGTGTAGAGACGATAGCATAGACGACATGTGCTTTCGCTTCCGGGGTAGCTCTTGGTTTCATATGAGTCTTGATTTCTTCTGATTGCTGTAAGTTACTTTCTGTTTGTGATGCGACGTTGCCAGAATCTTTTACGAATATGCTCCACCAAGGTATCTGTGTTGTCACGTGTATGGTATTAGTGTCCGAGACCGATACCGTAGTTCTAGATAGAACGCTTACTGGAATAAACGTAAACAGTGTACCACTGTGTTTCCACCATACACTCACTCTATTTTCATTTGAGCTAGTGTCTATATACCGCACAGCATCTTCGTTTTGCATTATGGAATCCTCGTAGTTTACAAGGTCGGTCGCTACTGAAATATTTTTTGGAAGTGAAACTGGTATTGTCTCGATTGTGAGACTACTCCCAGTGTTAGTATTTGTTGTTGAGTTTACTTCAGAAGTATATGCAGCGTTACTCGGATAGTTTGTACTCGGAGAGGTTGAGGTAGTGGCATCTTGGCCTAAGTCTGCTTGTAAGAATACTTCACTACTATTAGTAGAATCTAAAGTACGAGAGTCTACAAGTGCAAATGTTGGAGTGTTTAAAGAGAACAGAATACTAACAGCTAGTAAAGCTATGGATGTTCGGGGTGTTTGTCGTAAGAATGAATGTTTGAGCATAGTTCTATATTTTATATATAGTGGTCATGGTGGGCACAGGTACACTGACAGGTACACTGCTTGCCACATTTGCAGATACACTTCATGACGACAAGTAACTTATAATCTTACCAAATATTGCTACATTAAATCTGTGAAGACTATGCGCATTTCTTACGGTCATATCATATGAGACAAAACTATATTTTTTTTGTAATATGCTTGCTGTTTGTTCGTCACTACATGTACCACCTATGAATCCCGATCATGAAGAATCTCAGAAAGTAAGACTTGCTATGGCATATGATGAATTCGCAGAAATGCTTATTAAAAGTGCTTATTACAAAGTACATAATAAGTCATTGAGTGAAGATTTAGTTCAGGAAACATTTTTAAAGACTTGGAAGTATATTGTAAAAAGAGGTGAGATTATTGATATGAAGGCATTCCTGTATCATGTTTTACATAATCTCATTATTGATGAATACAGGAAACAGCGGCATATTATCAGTTCACTCGATATTCTGACAAATGGAGGTTTTGACATATCCACCAATGACCATAAGCATCAAGGAGAATCATTCGATACGACAACAATTTTGAAGTACATAGAAGAATTACCTACAAAGTATCGAGAAGTGGTCTATATGAGGATCATCCTCTTCATGTCTCCTGAGGAGATATCAAATGAGTTGAGGAGGACTCGAAATAGTGTGACGGTACAACTTCACCGTGGAATTAAGCGTATGCAATTGTTCCATGAAGAAAGGAAGTATAAACAGGGGGAGAAAATATAATTTAATGTTAGTTTAACTATAAGAGACAAAAATAAAGAGATATATGAGAGTTTTGTAATGAGAGGTATATAGTAACGGCATATGTAGTACAGGGTTATTTAAACATTAATTCCCCCTATATTGCATTGTGGTGGCAATGCTGTATATTATTAATCAAAATTTAAACTTTAACCAAAGGTAGGTATACAAGTAAGTAAGATACATTACGTAAGAAAGTAAGATACAAAGTAAGATACATTAAAAAATAACATAATTATGAAAACGAATACACAAAAAAAGATCATGGCAATTACGGGTGGTTTCGGTTTGCTTTTTGCGGGAACGCCAGCCCTCTTTGCAGCTAGTATGAGTGTTACCAATAGTACAATGGCAAACGTTACAAATAGTGTCAGTGTATCTGCAAGTTCTGGAGGAAACTCATCCACCGGTGCAAGAGGCTCTCGCGGAGGTGACGGAGGCAGTGCAAGCCATTCGGGAAGTATGATGACCTCTAATACTGCCGGCCATGGTGGGATGGGAGGCAACGGTGGGAGTGGGGGAGATATCACTACAGGAAGTGCTATCGGCACAGCGGATGTTCGAAATGACATAAACACTACCGATACCCATGTGGAGGATATGGGATCCTCATCACAAAGATTTAAT
>JAYVXX010000042.1:0-2272 GCA_043784805.1 Minisyncoccota bacterium
CCGACGCTCGACCCGCTGACTGCCATTGCTTACGCCGCCGCACACAATCCTCGGCTGTCATTGCGTCAACCAATGCATCAAGCAGATATTGTTTTGAAGGCGGTTTCGCCATGCCTGATTCCATCGCTTGTGTAAGCGGGATAGTCGGCGCGACTTCAATTGAGATATCTGGAAATGTCTTAGATAAGCTGCTCTTAAGAAGCATGAGGTCTGCAGGTGAAATCTCTCCAAAAGGAACCACAACTATCTTTGTATAGGTATTGATATCCGTAAGATCCTTACCTGAAAAATTATTGCCACCTATGTTTTTGGTTGATGAAGCAGAGATAAATCCTGGGATATCCTTGCCCTTACTCATATGCGCTTGCGTAGCCTTATAGGTGAGATACTTCGTTGGGACAGTGATGTGCGGGTCTTGGTCGATAGATGTAACAGTAACGTCAACTATATTGCCATCTTTCATGATGGAAAAATTTTTGATGGTACGCGTGTCCTTGTCGATTGTCATGTTCATTGTCGTACTGGCTTTCATAAGTATTGACGAGGTAGCAATTGATGTTCCTTGTGTCGTATCCTTAATTCGAGATACAGTAACAGTATATGTGAGGCTTGCTTTCCCATCTATTATGCCTTCCGTGGTGTTAAGTATTGTAAAGTTCTTAGGCGGGGACTTTAGGATATCAAAAAATTGCTTGTCACCCGGTGACATGTCAGTAGACAAACTTTGTGATGTGCTGGCAGCACCTTTGGACTCTTCATCGGTTATGTATACCCATTTCGTAAACGCCGAACTGGTAGTAAGGCCGGTAAACATCATAAGCATCTGCAGATATTCTGGATTACTTGAAGTAAAAGCGGTCTTGAAGCGGAGGTAACGGCCACCAGTCACAAAAATAACTTCGAATGCAGATGTGCTAGTCAACGTCGTAGTTGACTTTTCTATGTATGTCGTTGATTCTAAATTTATTCTTATCTTCGAGAGGTTCTTTTCATAATCCTCATCGATGACCCCTGTGGTTGTTGAGACATTTTGGCTTGTTGTTGAAGCAGATTGAGTTATCGTGAATTTCCCAGATAAGAAATGAGTGGACTTATTTTTTTGCAGAGCATCAAGGAAAATCTGAGTATTTGAATCTTTAGTTGATGTAGCATCAGGTGTTGCCTTATTTTCCTTGAAAAAGGTTTTTGAAATTAGTGCTGAAGTATTTTTTGGCAGCATATCTAATACCATCTTTCTAAAATCCACAGAGAATGCAAACGCTGATGTTAAAGCCCCTAAAAGCAGTAGGATGACAACAAAAACTGCAACAAGTATTTTTTTCGAAGAAGCGTTCGGTTGTGGGCTAACCACAGGATTTAGGGCTACGACATTTGGAGTAGAAGGCAATGTAGCCGGAGCAGTCTGTGGTTCTGATTGGGGTGCACTCTCTGTGCTTTTACTTTCAACACTTGAGGCATTTGGTTCCATGAAAAAAGTGTAGCATGTGTTCTATGCTATCTCCCTACACTATACCCATTTGTCTATTTGCAAAAAATTCTACAACCTCACCCACTCCAGTGTTTATAGAGACTAACGCATAATTGCTTTCATGATGAGACATCTCCATATTCATTAAAGACTCTACACAACATCGTGCCACATACAAAAGTGCGACTGAAGGTCGCGCTTTTGTATTCTAAAATGGAAAAATTATTCCAGTTACGCGAAGCCTAGAGATTTTTCAAAGAAGACGTACATGCGAGTATGGCGACTGAGAAAAATCTCGTAGCTGAATTAGTAAATTCATGCCTGGCAAAAAGTAGATGGGGTGATTTTTACTTTTTGGCTACTTCTTCTTTGCTGGAGCTACAGCTCCTGCCTTCGGCCTCTTAGCTCCATAGAGTGAGCGTGCCTGACGACGCTTGTCAACTGAAGTGGCATCCAATCGTCCACGAACGATGTGATATCGCACACCAGCCAAGTCCTTCACACGTCCACCACGCAGGATGACCACGGAGTGTTCCTGAAGCTTGTGACCTTCTCCTGGAATATACGCAGTCACTTCAAGCCCATTGGTAAGGCGTACGCGGGCAATCTTTCGGAGTGCGGAGTTAGGCTTCTTAGGTGTAGTGGTTGTTACCTTGATACACACCCCACGTTTAAATGGAGAGTCGTAGAAGTTAGGCTTATTTGTAATAGCATTAAAACCGCGAGTCATAGCGATGGACTTCGACTTACGAACCACTTGGGAGCGAGACTTCTTGATGAGTTGGTTAATTGTAGGCATGCAAA
>JAYVXX010000043.1:0-2270 GCA_043784805.1 Minisyncoccota bacterium
CCTGGTGGTTGGACAGGTTTAAAACCTTTTTTCTTCCCCCAGTAACGATTAATAAGCACATATCGACGGACCTTTTGCCACACGCTCCGGATCCCCCACCGTAATACCCCTTTAATATATTTTCCTTCATGGATATCAATCTGCACGAAGTTGGGAACAGGTTTGACTCCAGACTGCTCAAGAAGTAGACGAAGTGTCTCGGTGATTATCATGGCACTGGCAAGCATGGCTGCTACCCCGGTAGCTGGAGCAACTTTGGATTCCAGACTCACATAAGCCGGATCAGTATACGAAGAACTTACCTGTCGAGGAATATATGAAAGTGCAAACGCTGCCATGAGATCAGTATCGCTACTCTTTAAGGAAATACTGAGGAAGTCATCAATATCCATACCATGTGGGTCAAATACTAGGAGCGATGCCCCGAAGCCAGCATTCCCCGAAGTCACTACAAAAAGATTCTTCGTGCGACATGTTATGAGAAGAGTGAGTCGCTCATGATATGCAAAGAAATCCATCGCATCAACCACAATATTAGCACCACGCAAGAAATCTTCCATGTTGGAGGTGGTAAGTCCAACGGAGATAGTCCTAATCTTCAGGAATGGGTTAATCTTGAGAGCCTCTTCTAAGAGAACATTTGTTTTCCTTCTACCTAGCGTATCTGGTCTTGCTCCAGTCTGACGATTCAAGTTCGATGGCTCAAAGGTATCATAATCAGCGATAACAAAACATCCAATACCAGATCGAACAAGCCCTAAAAAAACATTTCCTCCAACAGCACCAAGTCCTGCAATGGCAACGGTGCTATTACGAAGCTTAGTCGACTCTTCATTTGTAAAAAATCCCTTATGACGCAAGAATGCGGCTGACCAATACGCATCTGGTGAGTGGAGCGACAACTTCTTAAGAGCTAGAAAGGACTCTTTAGCTGACTTTTCTTTGAGAACGATATGATGATCAACATCAAATGGATTTTCCTCTATACCCTCTTCTTGTGTATCAGGTGATGACATAGTTATTGATACCTTTAGTATACCACTCAAAAATCCTTCTCGCGGTTCCTATTCCCAATACTTACAACCCTTTCTCAGCTTCGATAAACGGCTCAAGCTGCCCTTTCTCCAGAACTCCTTCCACATCGCTACTCTCTACGTTCGTCCGATGATCCTTAACCATCTTATACGGATGAAGCACGTAGGAGCGAATCTGATTCCCCCATTCTATTTCGGTCGTCTTACTGATCTGACGCCCTTCTATTTCAGCTTTTCTTTTCTCAACTTCTAACTTGAAAAGTTTGGCCTGGAGAACCTCAAGTGCCTTCTGCTTGTTCTGCTCCTGCTGACGCTCCGTTGCAACATGCACTGCAATGTTGGTTGGAATATGTATGACACGTACCGCAGTCTCGCGTTTGTTCACGTTCTGCCCACCCGGACCACTGGATTTCGATGTTTCGATGCGGATATCTTCCGGTGATATCACCTTCCTTTCAGCTGGTGGGATAATTGGCAACACTTCCACCATGGCAAATGATGTGTGACGCTTGGCTTGTGCATTAAATGGTGAGATTCGGACAAGGCGATGCACACCAGACTCATTCTTTAGTGTTCCATATGCATTCTTCCCGGTTACTTCAAGTGTAAGGTTCCTAAATCCTCCGTGATCATTCTTGTTATCGTGAAGCACACTATATGAATATCCATGCGCAGAAAAATACGCATCATACATCTCAAAAAGCATACGCGCGAAGTCCTCGCTGTCGTCCCCTCCAGCCCCTGCCAAGAATGTCATAATCGCATTCCCACGGTCGAGCGCTCCAACCCCCGCTTTCTTGTCCTTCAGTTCCTGAATAAGTCTGATTGTTTCCTTGGCTTTCTCCTTATCATTCCAAAAGTCCATTTCTGACATTCTAGCTTCAAGTTCCATAATTTCCTGGTCGATGTCTGTTGCCATCCGACCAGTATAGCAAAAGAAATGCCACCCTTTGTAATGTAGGTGGCACTATCTGTCGTGTATCACATCAGGTATTATTTCTTAGTGCGTGAATAGCGTCTTCTAGGTTCGCTTTCCTGTATATCCAACGCGTAGTATTAAAGCCCGCTTGAGAACCGTAGACAGTAGTTCGTTCAAGAAACTTCATTCTTACGAGAGTATCAACAGCCTTTTCTAGAACTCTTGTGTGAATACCCATTTGACGGAACAGATTCTCATGATGAAACTTTTCCACAGTAACAAGGATAGCTGTCTCTTTACCTAAACCACCAAAATGG
>JAYVXX010000044.1:0-2255 GCA_043784805.1 Minisyncoccota bacterium
GAAGGACAGGGGTCACATGGGTACTACTCTGATACATATTTCCCGTCAGAGGCACTTGACGCTGAAGGATATAGACAACCGGGGTCTCCTCTTGCAACCTCTGCGAATGGCAAGTACTTTGGGACCACCACAGGTAGCAACAAGTTCAAAGGAACTGGTGCTACGTATAATGATGACCTGAGGGAAATCCTAGTCAACCGACACGCAGGTGCATTGTCTGAAGCGGCTAAACGTAACTTCATAGCCAACTTACAGAACACAGACTACGGTATCCACAGCGATGACTTTGATAAAGCTATCGAGAGCGGAAGATTGGCGTATGACCTTGACCCTGTAACCAAGCAGAAGACTCTCTTCATCAAGACAGCTAATGGATACGAGAAAGCTGTAAGGATACCGCTAGATAACTACGTGCATCAGGCAACTGACCCTGTGCAATACAAACCTAGTGGTACTGTTCCGTACCCTGACGAAGTTAATGTGGACGATGTTCTGCCTAACAAAGCGGTGTATAAAACAGAAGGGCAGACCAAAACCGTATACGATAACTTCAACAAAGAAAACCTTAGGGAACCTTTGAAGAACTTCCGTATACCTGAAGAGACTGACGTTAGTCCTGAGTATGCGTTAAATCAACCAAATGGACCAAGGGGAGGCAAGAGACCTCTTAACTTTCCAGCTGATGTGCCTCCTGATAGCAAGACAAGCGCACAGACACCAGACCTTACTAAGTTTGGCAACCAGAAGACTAAGAATATCCTTGTGCCTAAAGGACCAGAAGAGTATCAAGTTCCAATCGAAAAAGGTTCTGGTAAACAGTTTGGTTTGGAAGAAGACCCCGATAGAAGTATTAATGGGGCGTTGAATACTAACGAACAGCCTGACCCATTCGGTAGAACTAGACCTTCCAACATACCTGTAGACCAACCTCTCTACGATGTGAACGCAGATGCACGAGCAGAGTACAAATTACAGGCTAAGGCAAGAATAAACGCAGAAGCTGGAAGGTTAAGAACTGCTGGGTTATCTGCAAGAGAAGCCATTAAACAGGCTATTGACACAGAGAACCAACACGTAGATAGTAGTATACTATCTACCGAGCATCCACCTAACTTACAGCCTATTCCTGAACTACCTGACCAGAAACCTGCTCCTTCTCTATACACTACAGGGGCTATTGGGAACGAGTTCAAAAATATTACAGAGTCAGAGAACCCCACCATATTGGGAAATATCTTCGATAAAGTCTCAGGTAATGTGATAGTAAACTATCTCTCTGGTATTGGCGAGTTTGTCAATCATGGTAGTACTCTGGTGGGTAGAACTACATCTGCATTGAACAATGATATTGCTCATGCTGGTGTCAATCCTTTGATTGAAAACCAAGGGGTTAATATAGCTAGTCAACTGTTACGTGGACTTAAACGTGGCAGTCTTATAAGTACCATCCAAACCCTTTCAGACATACGTACAAGCCTTGATAAGATAACCCCTGACCAGAAGTTGGAGGCTCTTAGTATTGCCGCTGAGATGGGATACCTTCCAGATAAGGTAGCAGGGGTAGAGACAAAATCTCCCGTAGGTGGACCACTTGGTAAAGTCTACGAAAAGACTTCTGATGCTCTATATGGAGACAAGGGTCTGGTGGTGAGAGGACTTGCTAGTATCTACAAAACAGTTGACACTCTCTATCCTAGTGAACCGGGAGATGTTGGTCTAAGTCCTGATGCAAACAATGCTTACCGTATAGCGATACAAAGGTTTAACCGTAACGTAACCGAGTTCAAACCTGCGGCACAAAGAGCGTTAAACAAAGTAGGGCTTGGTACATTCTATGGAACAGGAGCCGCTAGTCTCAAGAGCGCGTACAATGTACCTATTGTGCAAGCGTTTGGTGCTTTAGCCACCCATGCTATTGTAACCACATTAGCCCAAAAACTGCTAGACAACAAGCACAGATGGGCTAATGAAGTTGGGGCAAAAATAGGTGAGTTCTATTTTCAAGGACCAGATGGGCAGACCTACAAATACAGTTTACCTAACCTTGATAGTGAATTAAATAAACCTATTGCTATACTTAATAGCGCACTACAGGGTGTGTATAAGCAAGCCGATATAGATCATGTCCTGAAAGATGTTGGTGTGGCTGGGCTTAATCAAGTAACCTCACCTATAACTGGTGGACCAATCTCAGGTGCAATCTCAGGGTATACTGGGGTTGCTCCTGCCTTTAGGGTAAATGATAGTCTCGACGG
>JAYVXX010000045.1:0-2254 GCA_043784805.1 Minisyncoccota bacterium
TATTGGTACTGTGTCTGGTAACTTACTGGGTAGGTATAGTTATATCCAGAGTTGTAATTATTAGTATATGTTTGTTGGCAATTGTAACTGGCTACAGAAGTCGATCTCGTGTACCCATTGTAGTAGTATGTGTAGCAACCCACTGTGTAGGTATACGAGCCTTGGTATGAAGTGTTGTAACTCGTATAGCCGTTATTGGTTGAGTAGGTAGCCGTATACGGATAATAATAACTTGCATAGGTAGTGCTTACCAGTCCTGTCGCCATAAGAATTCCGAGGAAAAGATATGTAATTGGTCTCATATACCCGTATTCTACATGGATTATTGAACGGGTCAAGAATTGACAAAAACAACTTTTTGTTATTAAATTACTTTGAATTATGAAACTATTGAATTTTGTGTTGTTACTCCCATGAAAATGGTCCAAGATATTCACCTGCTGGCTCAGGAATCTATTACTATAAACATTGGATTCCCACTTGTGCGAGGACGACACACGTACAGGTTTCGTAACTCGCAGTACATTAACAAGCTTTACATAAAAAAAGTCACCCGAAAGCGACTTTTGAGTCTAGTATTTGAGCTGTTACTTGAGTGCACGTGCATCAAGATCATCTAGGGGTGTAAGCAGTACTCCTGAGTTGGTATTGAAATCAACCGGTTGAGTATCTTCGAAGCTGTCCCTGAACTGTTGTGGCGTCATCTGTAGCACTCTTACTAGAACGAAAGGACATACATTACGGCTACAACCTTGCTTCGCCTGATCAAAATTTTTTTCGCAATTCAGACTTAAGCACTTCCTCACGTATCCTGTGTCCGTCATACTGTTCTCCTTATATATAAAAATCCAAGATACCTAAGGTACGACTAGGAGTGTAGCATTTCTACATGAAAATCTATATTGGAATATTCTAAAACTTGTAAAAGTCCTTTAAATATGGTATTTTGTATAGAATGTAGAGGGCAGAAAGTAGAGATTAGATGACATAATTACAACGTAATTTTTGTTTTTCCACTTTCCACTTTCCACTTTCCACTTTCTAACTATGTTAATCGATCATGTAACACTAAAAATCAAAGCCGGCAAGGGTGGTGACGGAGTTGTTCGTTGGCGCCGAGAGAAGGGTATTCCTTTCGGAGGACCAGCTGGAGGCGACGGTGGCAAGGGTGGAGATGTCTATTTCCGTGTTGTTCGTGATATTCAAGCACTCTCAGTGTATAAACATAAGAAAGAATGGGACGCGGAGGAAGGTGAGCAAGGACAGAAGCGCAGCATGCATGGGGCAAACGCCAAAGACCTCTTCCTTCAGATTCCTCTAGGATCTGTCGTCTATAACCGCGAGTATGACAAGCACTACGAGTTCATGGAAGAAGGGGATTTCATTGTCCTCCGTGGAGGACAAGGAGGTGAAGGGAATGAGAAGTTCAAAACTTCAACTAACCGTACACCTGAAGAGTTCACCAAAGGGACGAAGGGTGAGTATGCTACTTTTGACATCGAGCTTAAGTTAATTGCGGATGCTGGATTGATCGGGCTTCCAAATGCTGGGAAGTCATCGCTTCTAAACGCGCTCACTCGAGCCGGAGCTAAGATTGGGGACTATCCATTCACGACACTTGAACCGAACTTGGGAGTGTATTTCGGCTACGTACTTGCAGATATTCCAGGATTGATTGAAGGAGCAAGTGATGGCAAAGGTCTTGGTCACAAGTTCCTCCGTCACATCACACGTACTAAGACGCTCGTGCATCTTGTGGCGGCTGATAATGAGGATGTAGCCCAGGTCTATACGACTATCCGCGAGGAACTAGGAAAGTATGATAAGACACTTCTTACTCGTGACGAGATCGTGGTGCTTTCTAAGGTGGATACAATTGCAGATAAGAAAGAAATTGCTAAGAAGGTTAAGGTACTTGAAAAAGCTTCTAAGAAAGATGTCATTACTCTTTCTCTTTATGAAGATCACAGTGTAAAGGTTTTTGGAGACGCCCTCACCAAGCACTTGAAGAGTCTCGAGCCTACTCTAAAAGCTGAAACATTAGTTCAAGCAGAATAGATCTGCAGAATAATTTATTAAGGTAAGACCTTGGTAAAAAACAGAAATTAAAGGAATAACATCGTACAGAAATTCTGTTTTAATCTGTGATGGCGCGGTAACCAAAGTATATAAACATGCAAGCAATAATTATAAAAACTAATATTAAAAATTTCTTGACATACACCATGTCCCTCGCGGATATTTGATCTGACTC
>JAYVXX010000046.1:0-2234 GCA_043784805.1 Minisyncoccota bacterium
AAGGCTTTGCTTCAATTGCGAGAATTCCTTTCGAAATTGTAAATGGATTGTCAGGATCATTTTCTGACTCAACACTCGATTTCTTTTTAAGGTATGCGAGAAATCCTGGATCAATATATACCTCCTCCTCTCCATTGCTTGGTTGTGTACGATAACAAAAATTATACACTGTTTGCCAAATTCCAGCCCCGCCCGATTTACAGGTAACATTTCCATTTACATCAAGATATCTACTAAATGTGGAAAACTCTTCACTAAAGGTAAGTTTCATCGATGTAGTAACATCAGAGACTGGTATGGCGACAGAGTTTTGAGCAATTACTGATGAACTTGCTTGCATGTTTTGGGGAGCACTCAAAATAATATGAGTCAATTCAATTGACCCAGTATCAGCTGTGATGTTTTTCAATATATATATCCCAAAGCACAGAAATGCAATAAGAATGACAAGAAAAAAAGTTCGGAAGGTAAAATTAGAAATAATCATTGTGTAAGGCACCCACTCCTTATTTATGTCGTTAAATAGCATACTATATTACTTATAGAGTCTATTGTGGGAGTATTTAGATTTGAACCAAGGCCACGGATATTTTCTTGCTAGAAAATTTCTTGAGTCTCTCGACACGATGTACTGATCGCATGACTCCTTCGCCTCATTTAGTAAAATTTACTCCAAGAGCAAATTTGTTAACTTGCCTACTGGGTTCGCGCTCTGTCTCTCAATTACTGCAAGTTTTCGCAATTGAGCCGCAGAGGTATATGAATGTTTCCAAAGTCCACCCTCTTGGATTTGAACCAAGGACCGCAGAGGTATATGAATGTTTCCAAAGTCCACCCTCTTGGATTTGAACCAAGGACCGCAGAGGTATAAGCTCTGTGCTCTAACCAACTGAGCTAAGGGTGGACTTTAGAAAAATTTCAATTCATATATCTTCGTCACTCGCGTGTCATGAAAGCAAGCTTTCGCGACGCCACTCGTTAGAAGGTATAAGCTCTGTGCTCTAACCAACTGAGCTAATGGTGGACTCTAAAATCATTCATGTTTAAATGCAAACTCTGGTCACGCATAAAATTTTGCTAAATTTTTGCGAGTCTCCCGACACGATGTACTCATCGCCCGTCTCGGCGCGTCCGCCTCCGATGTTCCGACCGGGTCCCATCCCAGTCTCACTCTAACTTGCTTGAGCTAAAGGCGGATATCGGCACCGGATACTACGATACTATAGTCCAGTATAAGTGGAAAGCAATCCTAGACTTTATTTTTATATGATATAATTTCTTCTTGGAACAATCTTATCCACTAATTTTTTATCATGGCGAACCGAAATACTTTTTTTGCAACATGTTCATTATTCATCGCGATCGCAACCATCTTCTTCTTCGTGGGAAACACCCCGAAAGTAGAAGCAGAAGTAGGAGGATGTGTTGATCTCTCCTACGGACTCGGACTAGGTTCAACTGGGGATGTAGTGACACAACTTCAGAACTTTTTGCAAGATAAAGGATACTTGAACGCAAATGCACGGGGATATTTCGGATCACTGACAAAACGAGCAGTAAGAACATTTCAATCTGACAATGATATTAATGCACTCGGCACAGTAGGTCCACTTACCAGGGCAAAGATTCAAACGCTATCATGCGGCGCGTCAGCAGGATCTCAAATGCCTGATAACCCTAATGCAGGTGATTTTTCATCAGATGGGGGCAGTTCTGATTTCTCCATGTCTATTCTTGCGGGGGGGACTTCATATCCTCCAGCGATTACTGCAGGCTCACCAATTCTCATTAGTTGGGATACTTCTCCTAAAGGTGCGATATCAGCACAATGTACTGGTAGTGGATCAGGGGTTGGTGCAAACGGTATTGATGGAAGTATTTGGAATGGTACAAAAACCAAAAAAGGTAGTGCAACGATGCGACCACTCACTAGTACGACCTATACCATTAGTTGTCCATTTGGAGGAGTGGCAAAGAGTGCGAGTGTGACAGTTTCTGTAGTGGGAAGTTCTACAAGTCCAAGTGGATACCCTCCGCTAGTTACATTTACTCCTGGCAACATGATTCTTACTGATGTTGGAGAAGGCACCTCACTTGCATGGTCTAGTGTGGGTGCGACAAGTTGTATAGGAACTGACGGTGCGTGGGGATGGGCGGGACCAAAAGCAACATCAGGATATCAAGCTTCAACAGGAAGACTGACTCTCCCAACGACCATATACACTCTCACGTGT
>JAYVXX010000047.1:0-2232 GCA_043784805.1 Minisyncoccota bacterium
CCATATAGAGCACCGGATTAAAGTGTGATATCACTTGCCTCACATGTGGAAGCAGTGAAAGTGAGTAGAACACTCCACCAAGATACGTGAGTGGCATAATCACAAACGTCGGGATGATGTTGATACCATCGAACCCTTTTGCATAAATTGCATTCACAAGCCCCACAAGAGAAAAAAGGATTGCGGTAACACTGGCAATAAGTAATGCTAAGAATGGGTGCGCAACAGGAATCACTTCAAAGATATACGCTGACGCAAAGACAAGTATCCCGATGACAAGCCCACGTAATAGTGACCCAGTAATGTACCCACACACAACAGCCCATGCTGGCATCGGAGAAACGAGAATCTCTTCAACTGTTTTCATGAACTTAAGTTGGAAGAATGAGAATGCAATATTTTGGAACGACCCATTAAGTATCGCCATCATGACAAGCCCGGGCACGATAAACGCCATGTATGATACTCCTCCAACTGACTTAATCTGTGAACCAATGAATGTTCCGAAGATGAGGAAATAAAGCACTGTTGTTACAACTGAGGGGAGAAATGTTTGCGGCCAAATGCGCAAGAAGCGAATTACTTCTTTCCTTACAATGGTCATATACGCGGTGTAAAGTTGTTTGGAATTCATAGGAATAGATGTTAGATGTTAGATGTTAGATTAAAGTATATGTGATATCTATTTTTATAAGCAAGTATGTGTGCATTGATTTTTGAGTTATCTAAAATCTAATTCCTAAAGTCTAACGTCTATCTTCGTCGCTTCTAAATACACTTCTTCAAGTGGACGATGGTTCATCAGTTCTTCCATGGTCCCTCGTACTTTTATCTCGCCCCCACTGATAAAAGCGATATGCTTACAGAGCTTTTCAGCCTCTTCAAGATAATGCGTTGTGAGAATTATTGTCACCCCACTTGCATTCAATTCTTTCAAGAACACCCACATCTCAAGACGAAGCTCAACATCCACCCCTGCGGTTGGCTCATCCAAGAAAAGAAGCGTCGGCTTATGAACGAGCGCTCGCGCAATCATCAGACGTCTTTTCATACCACCAGACAACGTCATTGATTTTACTTTTCTTTTTTCTTCAAGTCCGAGCTTTTTAAGAAGCATATCAATCTGAGGAGTAGCTTCTTTTCTGGAGATTCCGTAGTACCCCGCTTGTGTAAATAAAATGTCTTCAACTGCTTCGAAAATACTGAAGTTGAATTCCTGCGGAACAAGGCCAACATGAACTTTTGCTGTATCACCATCAGTATCAATATTATGTCCTTGGATTACAACATCGCCTGCAGTTTTATTAACGAGCCCACATGAGATACCGATAAGTGTTGACTTACCGGCACCGTTTGGACCAAGGAGTGCAAAGAATCCTCCTTCGTCCACTGAGAAATCAACCCCTTTGAGAGCCTCTTTGCCACCATCATATATCTTCTTCAAACCTTGTATTGTAAGAGCCTGCTTCATATGTAATACGTACTATACTAGACGGAACATTAGGCCAAATCTTTCAGCTCGACATTCCCCATGTAGTCACCCTTCCCAATCTCTAGTCCGTAGTGACGTAAGATTGAGTATGCCGTCACGTAGTGGAAATAGAAATTAGAAAGCGAATATACTTCGACATAATACTTTGCAGTGAGACCTTTGCCTGGTAGCCATGTCATAGGAATCATGCGTGTTTCCAAGTCAGTCTTGACCATCTCCGGTGTCAGCGTCTTTAGAAATGTCACCGTCGCGTCTACTCTTATAATGAGTTCGTCAAGTGTCTTTTCATTATCTTCAAATACTGGATAATCGACCCCGCAAAGCACCCCTCCACCATTTTTGGCAGCAGTGGTAGCTGACCTCACTTGGCCAGCAAATGAGAACTGGTCAAGCGCAATACGAGCTCCAACCATAGTCTCATGAGATATCTTGTGCTCTGCCTGATAGACTTTTGCTTTCTCCAAGATTGTACGTAAGTTAGTAAGATTGCGAATATATGCGGTTACTGTGATATCAAACATAAAGAGTGTTTTAAAAAATAAATTAACTAAATAAAATGTCTAAGGTTACTTCCACATTGCGAGCCAGTCCTTCATCATTTCGATTTCAGTAACCTTGTAAATGTCTAAGTGGTGAAGGCGTGGATAGTTAGGTTGCAGAGGTCTTCAAGTACTCAAGCATTGTATCCGCATCAGATACCTCAAATGGATCTGGTCCATAATTATCTGTCATACCAGGCT
>JAYVXX010000048.1:0-2226 GCA_043784805.1 Minisyncoccota bacterium
CACCTCAAACGTTCCTCTTGTATGTTCTTTGGCATGTTTGTACACATTAGGTAACTCTACTAAAAAGTGACATATGTGTGTGCACATTACCTTGTTTAATTGACAATTGTTTTAAAAATGTTATTATCCGAAAAGATGTTCGTTCAAATCACTCTTTGGAGGTCGTATGCCTACAGGAAAAGCACCAGTCTATGCAGCAGATATGCTCCCAAATTACTCAACTGATGTTGATTATGCAATTGCTTCCATTCTTGAAATGGAGCAATTAAATTTCACCTGGAACGAATTTGACTCGCGTTGGGCAAATTTCCTCAGTGCCTCTGTTAAAGATTTTCCAAATATTTCTCCGCACAGTTTGGTGCGACTTGAATCCTTCTTGAAGACACAGCAATTGCGTGAAGAATGTCTTGTAGTTGAAAGTATTCTTGTTGGAGTCATTCCCAGTAGTGACGAGTCTCTTAACAGTCTTGGTCTCGCGTATCAGCAGACAGGTCGCTACGAAAAAGCAATTGAATACCACTCAAAAGCTGCTCAAATTGCTCTTGGCGTTGCTGATAAGAGAGGATATGACGTACGTCATGTAGTCAGAGCTGATGCTGCCTCGTATCTTCACCAGAAGGCGGTGTGTGAGCGAAGAGTAGGATTGTTTGCTGATGCATTCGTGTCGCTACTTCAGTCAATTCAGCTTTTTCGTGGGTTTGGTTGGAGTGACTATAATCGTGAGCGAGCTGCAAAGTTGATGAAACAACTTCAGGGTGACATGAATATCGAATCAGAGATCAACTTTGAGTAGTTGAATCTCATAGCTCGATTTTCAAAACCGAAGATCAGACCCCTACACAATGCTGTGTAGGGGTTATCGTTTTGTCATAAATTTTACTTGTGTCACAAATATTTTACTCGCCGTCGCTCGCAAAATTTTCTGACGAGATTATAAGGAATCGGTCACAGATAAATTTCTGCTGAAATTTGTGAGCCACAATAATTTGCTCGTCGCCACTCGCAAATTTTCCAGCCCCGGTCTCGACTGTTTTCTCTACTGAGAAAACATGTCTCCGACTTCACCATGCAATAAAAAAACTCCAAGCAGCTGGAGTTTTTTGTTGCATGGTGACCCTACAGGGAATCGAACCCTGATTTAAGCCTTGAGAAGGCTTCGTCCTAGCCGTTAGACGATAGGGCCATATTTAAAACATATACTAACACCCGATTTCCTCATTACAGGAGCAGCACCACACAGGGCACTTCTAATTTTCTAATTCCTTTCAGTCATAAAAAAATAAAGTCGTACACCTTTTCTGTTTTTATTTCGCTACGCTCATAAAACTATCAAAGGTCTTGCGAAGCTTCGGGTACTCGCTTCTCACCTTGAGAAGGCTTCGTCACCTAAAGGTACTGCTGTTTGTATTCAATCGCTTCACTCTTGAACAAACAGGGAGCCTAGCCGTTAGACGATGGAGCCATTTTTAGTGGCACAAATGCAAGAATAGCGAATATAGAGTGAACAATCAAGTTGTATTTTGACATTATATGTAAATATTGTATTGTAAAAGAAGGAGAATTTCTGTACCTTCACCTTCGGAGGGATACATGCCTGACACGCTATACCTTGA
Organism: Minisyncoccota bacterium; assembly: GCA_043784805.1. Lineage (GTDB taxonomy): Bacteria > Patescibacteriota > Minisyncoccia > Phycocordibacterales > UBA5272 > UBA11704. Next base: position 1,614 of record JAYVXX010000048.1, read on the forward strand.
GCCGCTTGGCTCGTATACGAACCAAGCGTTCGTTGATTTTCCTCTCGATGATTCGCTCATCACAGAAGTACAAACTTCCAAATTCTCTGAACCTATCAGGGTTTGGGAAGTGACAGAGTCTCAACTCAGTCAGATCAAAGCAAGCAAGGCGAACAGTTCACTTGATTTCAATGTGTATGTTCGTAGCGCGAAAGGCAAGTACGTTCGTAAGATTCCTGTGGACTACAAGAAGCTCGCCAAAATCAACGCTGCGCGCAAGCTTGCTGAGTCAATCAAGATAAAGTTGCGGAAGTCCGCATGACAGAAAGAGGCCCGGCCACACAAATGTGTGGCCGGTTTTGGTATACTGGTGATATGAAAATCAAAATGTATTCATTTGCAGATGAAGTACAGAAGGTGGTGCGTTCTATTCCAAAAGGCTCTGTCATGAGTTATGGAGAAGTTGCAAAACGAGCGGGAAGTCCGGGTGCGTATCGCGCAGTGGGGACACTCATGGCACATAATTTTGATAAAACGATTCCCTGTCATCGTGTGATAAAGAGTGATGGGACACTCGGATTTTACAATCGATCAGGTGGCACAGAAACAAAACGGAAAATACTTTTGAAAGAAG
>JAYVXX010000049.1:0-2223 GCA_043784805.1 Minisyncoccota bacterium
CGTTTACGACATTGAGTGCACTTGCGGTAGAGCAGTTCCCTGTTGCGATGAAGAGGTTGGTGGTACTTGCTGTGGTTGCGGTGATGTTTGATGCGAAGAAGTTGGTACTGGTACTGTTTGAAGTAGTACTGTTAACTCCGGTGAAGTTCTGGAGGGTAGTACTTCCTGATGCGAGGAGGTTGGTTGCAGAGAGAGTACCAGTGAGTGTGAGGTTTGATCCATTACCTGTGGTGAATGCGAGAGTACTTGCGAAGAGTGAGGTTGAAGTAGCGTTTGTAGTAGTACCACTTGTTACGGTAAGAGCAGAGATGGTAGAAGACGCATATGCCGTAAGTCCACCATTAAATTGAGTGAGGGTTGAGGTTGCATTACCAGTGAGACTAAATGGATATGCTGATGCAAGAGATGCGCCAGTTACATAGTCTGTTCCTGCTACTGCAGCAGTGACGAGTCCGTTTACGCTTTTGAGGATTCCACTTCCTGTTGAGACGAAGAGGTTTGAAGTACTTGCAGTAGTACTGGTAACGTTCGCTGCAAAGAAATTGGTACTCGTACTATTTGTGGTAGTCGAGTTTACTCCGGTGAAGTTCTGCAATGTGGTACTTCCTGTTGCGAGGAGGTTTGATGCATTAAGCGCTCCGGTGAGTGTGAGACTTCCACCATTACCAACGGTGAAATATGAATTAGTAGATGAAGCGGTGGTTGCAAAGAAGTTTGTGGTAGTTGCGTTACCAGAAACTACAAGATTGTTTGCAATCGTAAATGTGCCGTTTGCATCTACACTGAGTGCTGATACCGTCGACGTTCCAAATGTCGATGGTGACGCTGTTGCGAAATACAAGTTCCCTCCTGCATTTCGAATTGTCCAAACGTTTGACGAAAGTGATCCGTCTGAAAGCGCGAGCTGTGGTTTACTTGAGGTTGCGAGCTGAAGTAGCCACTGCGGAGTCGTAGTTCCAATACCTACTGCTCCCCATGCTGAAATGCGCATTCTTTCTGCGAGTGCTGACGCGCCAGGTCCTCGTGTTCCAAATACGAGTGAAGCCCCGTCAGTTGTGTTTGGTCCCAGCGACTGGGTACCAAGCGCAGCTTGAATAGCACTTGAATTGTTTGCGAAACCTACCAAATTCAAATTCCCTACTGTCGAATCCGTATTCTGAAGTACAAGTGGTGTATCCGGAGTAAGGATTCCTGCGATATCGGTATCACCACTTACAGTCTTGATTTGTGCCTTATATGTTGGATTGATAAGACCAATACCAATGTTTGCATTTGAATCAATGGTAAGAGCTTCGACAGCACCGACGGTAGCGCGGAAAGGATTTACGGTTGATCCAGATCCCACACTAAGGCGAAGGAGATTTCCTGTACCGTTTACTCCTAAATCAGTTGAAAGACTAAAAAGGTTATTCGCACCAGTACCTGTTTGCCAGTTGAATCCAGTAGTGTATGTACCCATGTTGAGCGCCAGATTTCCGAGAGGATTTGCAAGCTTGTCCCATCTGGTGACAGTAGAGCTTGTGTCGCCAATACATCCGCCGTTATAAAGGAAACATCCTCCTGTTAGCTGGACTCCATTTGCAAATGATGATGTCGCAGTTGTTGATGTGATATTAAGAGTCGGAGCTTGGACTTGTCCTGCAAAGGTGCTTACAGTCGCTGATGTTGTATTAATGTATCCAGCCTGCACTGCTCCCGCAAACGATGAAATTCCTGTTCCAGAAACAGTAAGGAGATTTCCTACATTAAAATTATTTGTTGTGGTTGCATTGGTTGATGTCGAATTTCGTGCAGTGAAGTTTTGGAAGGTAGATGATGCTGTTGCAAGAATGTTAGATGCTGTGAGAGTACCAGTGAGTGTGAGGTTTCCTCCGTTACCAATAGTGAAGTATGAATTGGTAGATGATGCAGTAGTAGCAAAGAAGTTGGTTGAGGTAGCGTTTGCGAGTGTGGTGTTACCACTGAAGTTGTTGTTGTCTGCGAGAAGAGTTGATGAAGATACTCCTGAGATTACTCCGCAAGTTACCTTTCCGTTTACGACATTGAGTGCGCTTGAGGTAGAGCAGTTCCCTGTTGCAAGGTAGAGGTTTGAAGTAGATGCAGTAGTTGCAAAGAAGTTGGTGGTAGTAGCATTCCCTGAGATGATGAGGTCATTTGCAAATGTGTAAGTACCTGCTCCAGCAAAGGTACCAGGAGTAGTGGTGATGACTCCAGTACTACTGT
>JAYVXX010000050.1:0-2192 GCA_043784805.1 Minisyncoccota bacterium
AAATGAACGTCGTCGATGTGCAAAACCCCGATCGGTTTCTCCCGCTCAAGTTCGTCAAGCGTCATCTGCCGAGACTTCGCCTTCAGTCCCAGCTTCGACGCCGCCTTCTCCATCTCGCCTATCGACACCTCAAATCCATGATTAGGGAAGAGGTCGAGGGTCTGCTGCTCGGTTAGCGTTTTGCCGAATGCGAGGGCGGCGGCGTGAAGGGCGCGTGGCCCGCAGCCTCCCGATTTCATCACTCTTCGGGGCGAGAAGCGCAGGATGATGAGAGTGAGACAGATGGCGGAGAGGAAGATCAGACAGACCCTGAGTGTTGCTTTCGTTTCCATTTGACGTAGGCTCCGACTGTGAGGACGAGTAGAGATGTGACGGATGCCATATAGAGCCAACCCCATAAATCTGCATTGTTCTGTGGTTTGTTGTCGCTTTTGTCTACAACTAATTGCTGAGTATTGTCAGGACCCACACGATATATTTTCTGCTCCTTACGGATTAAAGTTCCACGAGACAATTCCACTTTGAAGTGAGAGTCGTCAAAAGGTTCAAAATTATATGCGACATCGGTCATATCTACTTGATATTTGGCAGGGATTCCATTAGTATTTTTGTCCCCATACTTCATAACGCTTGACACCGGGAGCCAGTGATTAGCATGTTGTTCCACTTTATTGACTTGATAGAAGAAACGACTTGAACTCCTCACATCTCCGTATTCAGTACGAATGTTCAACCAGTCGTATTTCGGCGATAAAAAATGGTGATATTCGATGTTATTTTCACGACTCATAACATGATGAACGAGGCCAAAATCGGGGTCGTTTTCCAGACCAACGTAATGAAAATCGCTTTTACTTAGATGTTCATCCATCCACGTATTGCCCAACATTAAACCAATCCTTAAAGGCGTAAATCCGAAAGGGGTGTTATACCCCACAGATACTTGACTCTTCTTTGCTTGGTTGTTTGCAGGAGTAAATACAGATGTTCTTTTCGCACCATCTAATATGTCAATGTATTCGTTACCATCTTTATCTTTATATTTCAAATATATCTTATCTTTTTTTATTCCAAACTCGTCTATCCGATTAAGGAAATTACCTTCACCGCTTGTGGTTGTTTCAGAGTGCTTGTAAGTACCTATGAAAGGCGGGAGAGAAGTGCGATTATCCTTTATGTGTTTAATAATTTCTTGCATAGAAGTTTTCTGTGCGTTGGCGTTAAATGTTATACTGAATTGAAAAAGTACAGCTAAAAATATGATTTTTATCAGAGGTCTGTGCATCATCATAGTACTCCTATAGTCGCATGGAAACCAAATATGTTTTCTTGTGTCGCAGGCGGACATAGCTTCTCTGTAATATTGAGATAGTACATACAAAGCTATGTTCGCATACATAACTGTGCCTCACTAGAGTTTGTGTAGCATGAAAAAAGTCTTTCTGTAAGCCTCAATCAACTTTACACATGCTCTCAGGCAACTTTCGCACAAAACGCAGATTTCCCCTGTTGACTCTTCACCCTTGAGATGGATTAGTCATTTGGGAATATCTAGAACAGGTATTTGAAAATTGAAGGATGGTTTCGGCGTGCAGTACTAGCCACAGCCATTCTTCAGTGGGCCATTAATTGGCGGGCCAATTTCGAAGTTAGCCTGACCACAGTGAAATGTTTCATAGCACTGTTTCTTCCAGCACAACCAGCTTTGTATCCAGTTTTCGCTGCAAGTATAGTTGCCTCCATAGGGATACCAACAGCAATGGAGGAGTGGATAGTACCAGTAATAACAATTGGAAGTGAACCATCCACATCCATCTGTGCCATTACATTCACCGTCGAAGCATCCACATCCGTACCCTTGTCCAAGTACGACTGTACTACGACCATTTTGATTAAATGTTGGAATAATTTTTGCACCTGTAATTGAGGCGCAAAGTCCCAAAAATGAACATACGAATAATAACCTATTCATTTACATCTCCTTGGACTGAGCATAGATTCTTTGCAGAAAATGTTGGATTCAGCTTAACCTGGATAATGATCCCGAGCAGTGCAGTGTTGAGAAGAAGTGATTGCCAGGGTTCCAACTTAAATAGCGCTCCGAAACATGTACAAGGCACGCTAATACCCTTCATCCAGCGCCAAGTTGAATACGCTGCAAACAATCCGCACAAAACGGAAGCAGCGTGCAA
>JAYVXX010000051.1:0-7342 GCA_043784805.1 Minisyncoccota bacterium
CAATGTTCCGTCATTTGAACCGACATCGACCACAAGCTCACCGGGCTTAAGGCCATACTTCTTAATCAGTCCTTCTGCAATTTTGACCTGGTATTCGACAAGTTCCTTTGTGACACCACTCTTGTATGGATACTCTGGGTGATAGACTTCTTTGCCGTCGACACAGTAGTCAATCTGGGAGTTCGTACAATTCTCACACCAGATCATTCGAAGTGGATAATTCTTCTCAGGCTCGTTCAAACCAGCATCAGTGAGCAAGGTATCACAGAGCGGCTGGTGCCCAAGGTCGATGATAGTATGAAGCTTCTCCGAATTACATACCTGACAGGTTGGTATGTGACCGACTTTTACGAGATGATGTTCTGGGTAACTAAGATTCATAGGATAGTAATTGGAAATAATGGAGACAATAAAATAACAAGTGAAATAACTAATCCAGTGTAACTAAAAGTATAGTCACAGTCAAAGTCTCAGCCCATTTTGATAATCTTTTAAAAAATAACGTATATGGTATAGTACATAGATACGTTGGTAATTTCATTTTTATAGAACTAAATAGAAGCACGATAATCATATGCCTAAAGCAACCGAGAAAAAAGTGGAGAAGAAACTACGAGTCCCTTATGGTTTTTCCGTACACGGACAAGAAGAGATTGATGCTGTCGTGGAAGTATTGAGGGGCAATACGGCAATTAGTGACAAGACGATAGAGTTTGAAGCAAAAATTGCCAAGCTCTTCGGCAAGAAGCACGGTATCATGGTGAACTCTGGATCATCAGCTAACTTACTCGCGTTTGAACTTCTTAATCTTCCAAAAGGATCAGAAGTGATCACTCCAGCACTTACCTTCTCGACAGTTGTCGCTCCAATTGTACAAAAAGGTCTCACTCCAGTTTTTGTTGACGTAGACCCTACTACCTATCTTGTTAATTTGGAACAGGTAGAAAAAGCCATTACCAAAAAGACTAAAGCTTTGATGATCCCACTTCTCATGGGCAATATTCCTAATATGAAAGCGCTCGCAGCGATTGCAAAGAAGCACAAACTGTACTTCATCGAGGACTCATGTGATACCTTAGGCGGCAAGTGGGGCGGTAAGCCAACAGGACTACACTCTGATATATCAGTTACAAGCTTCTATGGATCTCATATCATTAACGGTGCCGGAGGTGGAGGCATGATCATGGTGAATGATCCCAAGTGGGAAGCCAGGCTTAAGGTTCTTCGTGGCTGGGGACGACAATCATCACTCTATGGTGAAAAAGCAAATTCCGAACTCCTTAAGAATCGCTTCAACTTCAAGTTAGGTGGAATCCCGTATGACAATAAGTTCATCTTCAGTGAAGTGGGATACAATTTCCTCCCTCTTGAGATATCTGCAGCTTTCGCTCTTGCTCAGATGAAGAGGCTTCCAGGATTCTTAGAGAAGAGAAAGAAGAATTTTGAAAATCTCACCAAGTACATTTCTACAAAAGATAAGTACTTTATCCTTCCGACACAGACTCCTAATACCGAGACTGCATGGCTCGCCTTCCCTATCATCATCAAGCCAAAAGCTCCTTTTACACGTATGGAGATCGTGACATTCTTGGAAGACCAGAACATCCAGACACGTCCGGTATTTGCTGGAAATATCTTGAAACAACCAGGATTTAGGAAGATCGAAAATCGAAAGATAAGCGTCGCATTCCCGAACACGGACACGATCATGAAGAGCGCTTTTGTGCTCGCATGCCATCATGGGCTAGACGACAACCAGATAACCTACGTACAGAGCAAGATAGACGAGTTCCTATCCAAGTATAAGTAGGCGATTTCCTGAGTAGTTGCGTACTCCGTAAGACTGGCACACAAGGAGACTATATATCACCACTTCGCTTGGGTTACGACATACATCCACATGGACAATTACAAAAAAATAATTCCTTTGCTAAAGGAAAAGCTCAACCACCCAGGTATCCAAAGATACCTGGCGAACATGGGCTGGATATTTTTTGGTAAGATCGGAACCCTCGTAGTAACCTTCTTCGCGACAGCATACATAGCGCGGAATCTCGGGCCACAGAATTATGGCCAGCTTAGTTACGCTATCAGTTTCGTAAGTATCTTCTCTTTCATAGCATACCTTGGGATCGATCCTATACTCCTTCGGGATTTGGTACAGCATCCACAGAAAAGGAATGAGATACTTGGGAGCGCGATTGCTCTTCGCTTACTTGCTTCTATCGTAACTGTGCTTGCGACAATTATCGCCGCACTCCTTGTCTCATCCGGGGATGTCTCACTCCTCCTTATCTTCATCATCAGTCTTTCAAGCTTTTTTGGCGCGTTCCAATTATTAAGCTATGAATTCCAAGCTGAAGCAAAATCAAAATACCCATCGATACTTCTCATAGGAATTATTATTATCTTAAACATCCTAAAGATAATAACCATCTACAATCATGGCGGGGTTATTTATTTGGCGGGAATACTCCTCCTGGAGCCGATATTGTATTCCCTTGGATATTCATTCCTCAAGTCAAAGATCCATAAGGATCTGACACAGCTTACTTTCAACAGGGAGCGGATGCTCCTTATCTTGAAGGACTCTTTCCCCCTAATATTTGCATCTGCATTTTTCCTCATTTACTCGAGGATCGACCAGGTCATGTTAAAGCATATGATTGACGCAACAGCTGTGGGACTCTATGATTCTGCGGTGAGGATATCCGAGCTTTCCTATTTCATTCCTCAACTCATCCTGACATCATTTTTGCCCGCGGTTCTCAATGCAAAATCCATATCCCAGGAATTGTACTATGAGAGAACCAAGAAACTAATACTCACGATAATCCTGGTCTCGATAGCACTAGCAATCGGCATCACAGTCTTTGGCAAGCTCGCCCTTCTCATTATCTTTGGTCAGGCTTTCATAGGAGCACTTCCAGCTTTGTATATCTGTGCCTGGAGTACCATTGGCGCATCACTAAATGCTCTCGCTCAGCAGATACTGGTAGCAGAAAATCTGACCAAGAACGTCTCGATATCAGCATTTCTTGGCATGATAACAAACATCCTATTAAATATCGTACTTATCCCCCAGTACGGCATCGTTGGCGCCGCAACCGCGACACTTATCTCATACATGATTCCTTTCCTTTCCTTGTTCCTCTTCAAGAAGACTCGGGATACGATGCTTCACATCTTGAACGTATAAAGCTAACGCAATTTATACATTATTTTCCTTATCAACGTCTTTAGCTTCACAGGTGTGAAGACTGCAGCCAAACGTATAATCTTGAAATTAAGCAGTTGCCTTTTCCTACTTGCATCTTTCACACTTGCGCGAATTCTCGATTCATACACGTGAGGTAAGAATGCATTAGTATCTATTTTCGAATTGAGGAATAATGCATTCCCTCCACCATTCTTGTCCAATCCTTCAGCTGTTGTAGAAAATCCCTGTCTATCCAAAAACTCCATTACTTCCGCATAGGGAGCTGCTTGTTCATAATCCACGTTGTTCTTATACACTTCTAAAAAAAGTGCCTTTGTTCTCTTTACGAGTTCCGGCGCACCGGAGAGTACCTCAAGCTCGTATCCTTGAGTGTCTGCCCAGAGAAGATCTATCTCCTTACCCACAAGTTCCTTAACACTATCTAAGCGCACCGTCTGTATGGTGTGGGTCTTTATGAGTTTTAATCCGTTCTTTGAATCATGCTTGATGGCTAGCAATGAGTCGTTTCCTGTAAGATTAGCTTCGTGTAATTCTGACTCTCCATCAAAAGATGCACACGCCTGCTTGAAACACATGACTCTCTTATTGTTTCCCCATCTATCGAACAGATGCTGAAAATTAGTCTCATTTGGTTCGAAACAATAGATCATCGCATTCGGATACCTTAGGAACGATGCCACTTCATTGCCTCTCCAAGCTCCTACGACGATGATATTCTTGACCTTCTCGGGTTGTAGTCCCAGCATCTTCTCGATATTTTTTTCAACGTCAATCTGGATAAGCTCTCCCGGGTCAAAGAGAAGACCGTCGATGTGAAGCTCCTTGTATCGGAAAGTATTTGTAGAGGTGCTCATGTGGATGAATTGATTAGGAATTTGAAATGTCTACTTAGTGTAGCATTTCCGATCCGGATAGAGTACACAGGGGGAATAGTATTCTTCATAGAAATTTGTTATATTTAAAAATACTAACTTTCATTCCTATGGAACGCCCAATCCTAAGTATATGTATACCGACCTATAATAGAGCACGTTATCTACCAGAGTGTTTGAGCAGCATCGTGTCCCAACTGGAAGTTAAGGAGATGGGAGATAATGTCGAGATCGTAATTGCTGATAATGCAAGCACGGATAATACTGAAGATATAGTAAAGGAGTACCAGAAGCTGCATGCGAATATCATCTATTTCAGGAATGAAAAAAATATAGGTTTTGACAGGAGCTTCGCCAGACTTCTAGAAAGAAGCACTGGTATCTATTGTCTTAGTCTTGGTGATGATGACGCTCTTTTCCCAGGTGCGTTAAATCATATACTTGCAAAGATCAAAGAAATGCCGGATGTTCCTTTCTTTGGACTTAACTGCTGGGGCTATGATGTCGATCTTAAGAACGCAATACTACCCTACCCTAACTTGAGGATTACCAAAGACCATAGATATGGAACGCTTGCTCATTATGTACGTTCAATTAAGGAGTATACCAATTTAGTTGGGGTCTTCGTCGGACTCTCCACACAACTCTTCAAAAGAGACCCTTGGGTAGCATACATCGGCAAGGAGAAATTCTTCGATACGTTAGCTATACATATGTACGTCAACCTAAGTATCTACAAAGACTTTCCCTTTGCTCTTATCGCCCTCCCGATAGTAAAGACGCGCTCGTCAAACATCCGATGGGACGTATTTGAAGGCCTAGGGACTATTACTGGACGCATTAAAGGGACCATCACGACAGTAACTTGGATCAAGAACCACTTTCGGCTTCCTATATCAAAGACAACCATCAACATTTATTTTTATACACGCGAATATTGGTTTACTGGTAAGGAAGTTCTTAAACGAATGCTCCAAAGAATGGGTCTGTTGAAGGTTATCATCTATTATCGTACACTACGTGCACTTCTCTACAAACAACCATGAAAAGTAACATCTCATTTATTTTGTTTAGCTATAACGAGGAGAAAAGAATTGCCTATGCCATCAAGAACTTTATCAACTATGGACGAGTTTTCATCTTAGATGGTGGCAGCACTGACAAGACAAAAGAAATTGCAGAGGGCTTAGGAGCCACATTCTTTACACGACCAGAAACGAAAAAAGCCAACGTCGAATCCACAGAAAACTTTGAATTCATCAAAAGTATCATAGATACTGACTGGATATACTGGGGATACGTAGACAACACCGCTCCAAAACCACTTGTGGAAAAGATGACTGAAGTGAGCAAACAAAATACGATTAAAATGATCAAGATTCCCCTCTATACATACCTTTGGGGAAATACCGAGAATTATGCGCACAAATCTGACGGCCCTTTTCTTTTTCATAAAGACTATGTCAGTTTTGACAATAATCATATTCATGGACTAGGAAAATTTCTAGGAACAGACAAGGAGTGGCTGCGTTTGGAAGAAAAAGAAGACTATGCACTTAAGCACTTCAGTACGTACGTTGGATCTAAATTCGTCATGGGGCATTTGAAGTATGGAGAAGCGGAAGCCCGGGAGAAATTTGCACGTGGAACAAAGTTCAGTATCACTCTCATGCTCCTCGCGATGATTCGGTATATGTATATCTATGGCAAACATAGTTACAAAAATGGTAAGCTCGGACTAATTATCATTCTTCATTACGCATTCTTCAGGTTGATGACTTACACGAAACTCTATGAGTTGGAGAATGGGATCACATTAGAGGGTGTTGAGGAAAACTATAGAAAAGAAAAAGAAAAAATTCTTGAAGGATTTTAACGAGCATGAAAAAAAAATTACACCACGTTATCATCGAACAAATACGAAATAGAACACCTTTAGGATTACGACAAAAAGTTGGACCATTCCTTGCTCATCTCTACTATATAGATAGGATCTATGTGCGCCCGAATACCAAAAAACCACACATCCTTTCTATAGAAGAGACAGTCGACACGGTGTTTGCTAAAAAATGTTCCATGATTCGTTTTGGTGATGGGGAAATAACATTGATTGACGGCACTGACTTACCATTCCAAAAATGGAGCGAGGAGCTTGCAAAGAGGTTGGAAGACATCCTACAAGTTCGTGATGAGCACTTGCTCATCTGCATACCTGGCATGTGGGGGGATTTACGTGTGTACCTCCCCTATGCCTATCATTTTGTTATGCATCACATGTACAGGTACAATCATATTTGGAAATCAATACTCTCCTATGACTACACCTACGGAGATACCAACGTCACCCGGCACTACTTGTCATACAAAGACAAACGTGACGCTGCTGTCATTTTTAAAAAAATACGTGGTCTCTGGGCAGGAGAAGATGTCATCCTCATCGAAGGAGCAAAAAGTAGACTTGGTTTGGGAAATGACTTATTCGATAATGTTGCATCATTGGGCAGGATTTTATGTCCTCCAGAAAATGCATACGTAGCATACGAGCGTATACGAGATGAAGCACTCAAGGCAAATAAGGAAAAGCTAATACTACTCTCCCTCGGACCAACTGCAAAAGTCTTAGCCTATGATATGTTCCTAGCAGGCTACCGTGTTTTAGACATAGGTCACATTGATATGGAGTATGAAATGTTCCTCAGGAAAGAGACGAAACAGGTCAAAGTTCCTCATAAGTACTTTAATGAAATCAATGAGAGGGCCCCAGAAGATACAACCGACGAGAAATACTTGAGTCAAATTCTCGCCACAATAGCATAACTGCCTATATGAAAAAAATAAAAGTAAAAATCCAAGGACACCCCCTTACTGACCCCTGTGGCTACAGTTACTTTATCCTCTCTATTCTTAAAAAATACTATGATGTGGAGCTTTCGGAGAATCCTGACTACCTTTTTTATACTGACGCGATGCATGACCACTACACGTACGACTGTGTAAAAATCTACTACACTGGGGAGAATATATCTCCTAACTTCAATACCTGCGATTATGCAATTGGGTTTGATCATATGACATTTGAGGATAGATACTATCGAATGCCACTCTACCTTGTGAGTGTTTTTTATAATCCAGATGAACTACTAACCGCAGGCACAGAGTATCTATACACCACAACACATTTCAAACATGATGACCTGACAAAGAAGAAGGAGTTTTGTAGTTTCGTATATTCGAACTATAGATCGGAGAT
>JAYVXX010000052.1:0-2180 GCA_043784805.1 Minisyncoccota bacterium
GCAACCAAATCTGAAGCATTACCTCCCTCGATTTCTTCTGATGGCACAGAGGTTGGCTTAGATTCTCCTTCAGTAGTCTCTTCTCCAGATGGTACAGGGGTTGGTTTAGCATCACCTTCGGTTGTCTCTTCACCTGATGGTACAGAAGTTGGCTTTGCTTCCTTCTCCGTTGTACCTTCACCTGTGAGAACAGATGTTGGTTTAGCTTCTTTCTCTGTGGTATCTTCATCTGATGGGACGGATGTTGGCTTAGCTTCACTTTCTGTTGTGTCGTCACTTGATGGAAGGGAAGTTGGCTTGGCTTCTTTCTCAGTTGTGTCTTCATCTGATGGAACTGAGGCTGGCTTAAGTTCGCTTTCAGTTGTCTCATCACTTGTTGGAACTGAAGTTGGTTTAGCTTCACCTTCGGTTGTCTCATCACTTGATGGTCCCGCCGTTGGTTTCGCTTCTTTCTCCGTTGTATCGTCACCCAGTGGGACAGATGTTGGTTTAACTTCTCCCTCAGTTGTCTCATCGCTTGATGGAACTGAGGTAGGTTTAGTTTCTTTTTCAGTGGTATCTTCATCTGATGGCAGGGAAGTTGGTTTAGGTTCCACGTCGGTGGTATCTTCAACTGGAGCGGATGTTGGCTTATCTTCTTTTTCTGTTGTATCAGTGTCAAATTTACTGGCAATATCTGGCGTAGGCTTATCTGTTGGTTTAATTTCTCCTTCTTTCTTATCATCGGTTGGTTTTGTTGATGGTTGTTGTTCTTCACAGTCGGTACCTTCACATGGAACAATTTTAGCTCCATCTTCAGTGACCTCATCTTGTGATGGTTCTGAAGTCGTTTTAATGTCACAATCAATTCCTTCACATGCCGATACAACTGCAGTATCACAGTCTGGGCCTGAACAAGCTGGGACAGATGTGGGCTCTTGTTCTGGCTTACCACTAAGGGTGGTTGTATCGTCACTGGTTGGAACAAGTGTAGGTTTAACTTGACCCTCTGTTGTGGCATCCTTAATATCACAATCAGCTCCTTCACATAATGGTTTAACTGCACTTTCTGTAGTCGCTTCTCCTGATGGTCCAGAAGTTGATTGAGCCTCACAATCTGTACCCTCACAGGCTGGAACTGATGGGCCGGAAGTCGATTGAACCTCACAGTCTTCACCCTCACAAGCTTGGACCGATGGCGTTTTGGTTTCACATGCTGATCCTTCACAAGCCGGAACATCGGTTGGTTTTTGTTCATCCGCTGATGTATCAGTTGGTTTGACTTCGCCTTCGAATTCGCAATCCATACCTCTACAAGTTGGAGCTGTCGTTGGTTTGGCTTCATCTGATGAAATTGGTGTCGTATCGCAATCTGATCCTTCGCATGCTGGCACGTCACTTGGTTTAGTCTCACAGGATGTTCCTTTACAGACTGGTGAGTCCGTACCAGATTCAGTTGCCTTTTCATCGATAGAAGTTGATGTGGGCTTGGCTTCACAGTTTATTCCTTCACAAATTGAATCTGATGGCGTTTGAGCCTCGCATGCTGATCCTTCACAAGCTGGAACAGCAGTTGGTCTTAGTTCACCGGCTGTGGTTGGTTGGACATCACTTTCTTCACATTCTGATCCTTCACAAGTAGGAATAGACGCAGGTGTCTTTCCATCTAATGGAACCGAAGTTGGTGTGGATGCTTCCTCGTCGATGTCGTCGTGTCCGGTCATTTGATTGTCTGCTTCAACTGGTTGCAGTGTTGGGATAATTCCGCCCTGTGGTACAGTTGGTGGCACTGTTGCAAGTTCATCTTCTGAATCAGTTGGTTTCCCTTCGATTGGTGTTGGTTCAGTTACACTACCCAAAGTTGAGCTTGATTCTGTTGCAGCGTCTGTTGGCGATACTGTCACAATATCTGATTCCTTTTCGGTAGTTTCATCGTCAACAGTTCCCGATTTTGTTGTTTGAACTTCAACATCTTCAGGCGCTGTAGTGGTTGCCTTTTCAGGAGATTCTGTATCAACGAATTCTCCTTCAATTTCCGTGATCTTATCATCTGGTTTGGGTGTGATCTTCTCTTCAGATTCTGTTGTTGGTTGTATTTCTTGAATTACAGCCGGTACTTCGGCGTCTTCGTCCACAATATCCTTACCGGCGGTCACCTCTTCAACTAAGGCGGTCACTTCTGATGATTCATCGACGGGTGA
>JAYVXX010000053.1:0-2171 GCA_043784805.1 Minisyncoccota bacterium
TGGTTGAGCATGTTTGCCAGCTACACGGAAGCGATGTTCGTTGGTTAGTCTCTCACAGCATGGACTAAACCCTGTAATACCACCGAAAGCCATCGCGCGTTCGGTGGTCTTTCTTTTTATGCTACAGTACTAATTTTAAACTGCAATTCACTAAACATCTTTATGTCACCAATAATAGATTTCCAATTCTTTAGCCCTAGGGTCACCTTAAGTATGACTCAGTCATACCAAAAAGCGCCTGCAACGTAGGCTCTTTTTGGTATGCATTTATGGCGCACACCTTTTAGGAATGCGTCGAACTTTAAAAGAGTCCTGTACGGCACATTTCACCCTCTTTCAACTTGTCTATCGATGAGGAATACTAATGTTCATGCCTCGTACTACAGATAGATTCACTATTTCGCTACCACCTGCAATGAATACAGAGGTTGAGCGTGTCATGGCGGAAGAAGACCGACCAGATCAGAATTGATACGGGAAGCGCTTAGGGCATACTTTGCAACCAGAAGAACGATCTGGCAAGACCCATGACGCTTGCACTTACGAGCGTTGTCATGCTAGTCTATAGGTATGCCTGTGGGCGCAAGCCCCGTTCAGTCAAGGAATTCCTAAACTGAAGCCAGGCATAACAAAGTCACCACTCAATTTGAGTGGTGTTTTTGTTTATCTAGTTGTCTTCAATACCTTCGGTGAAGAGTTTGCGATTTGCACCCTTCTTTAACTTCATCAGTGGCATGACGCTCCAGAAGGTAATATGCCCATCACCAACCTGTCGGATGACGGTGCGTATCTTGATCTTGTCATGACCAACGAGAGCATCAAATCCCCAGAACTGTGTCCGCTTCATTGAGACCTCTCCACGAGAGGATCGCTTTCCAGTTTCAAGAAGGCAGTCGCGATATTCCTGTACCGTGCCCGCACGGCGGATAACTTCAAGTGCAAGTGGCAAGAGTCGGAATTTCATCAGCTTCTCTTTCTCGTCACGCTCGCGCCTGGAAGAAAACTGAAGGTGATGGAAACCATCGGAATTAAGGACAATGTGTTTGCCGAAGTACGGACAATGAATTGAGCTCTGTGCGTCATACAAAGCTTTTGCTTTCTCCTTTCTTGAAATGAAATCTTCTTCATGTATATCCATATCTGATAAGTAGTAGCACAACTCGTGCTGTTAGCAAAGAGGTCACTCAGAATGTGGGGACATGGGGACGTTCCCCACCTTCATCTGCGGTCAACAACATCACTACAAGTTCATCGACCGTTCGACGCGTGCAACCTGGATGGTCACAAAACAAAAACACTCAAGTCAGGCTTGTTCGCTTTGATTTTGTGACCCCAAGGAGTATCTTCCTTGAGGGATATTCCTTTAACGTGGAGATACCTCTATCGCCCTCTTTTTGTCGAATTCATCAATAAGATGGCCTACGGTTCTTTCGACATCGGAAGCAGCATCTCTTACGTAACGAACTGACTCGCAGAGTTCATCTATTGCATCAAGGGCTTCATCACGAAACTCAAGAAATGATGCAGGTTTGAATTGGTGCATATATTTGCTTCAATTGGCTAATAATGTTCGACCATCAATTAGCATACGAAGAGAAGCAGGAGCACAGAAGAGGGTATTTTGTGCCTGGGGAGCGTTTCTCAATCTAATTTATAGATGTTGGTCTTTTTTTAGGAACTGGGTACCATTTCGTATACAGCTCTGGATCATGCTTCTTCCAGTAGGGTTTCCAATAATTCTTTTTCAACCATTCTCGTAATAAAAGGTTAGGTGATTCCAGTGCCAATTTCCGAATTGTCGCGTGCGCAACTAAGAAGCCGTATTAGAGTCAACACCTTGGAAGGGGGTTTCGAGGGTACTCATGAGCAACTCGTGCAAAGCCTGGTTAGCACAACTAGTAATTTGTGACCACAACTAACAAAAGTGAGTCCAAAGTATTTCATTTACTTGGCAATTTTTGTTTGTACATGATCCGCGAGTAACAATAGATATATTCTCCAATTAGCTATAAAGTATGTTCGAAATATAAAAATAAGCTTTATTTCGTAACGTTTATTGAGTTTTTTACGGTAAATAAAGAACCCTGGGCTGACGCCACAGGGTATTAGACGCAATGCTTTGCATTGCTCTAGTCAAAGAGCGTAGCTCTTTGACCTGCATCTAATTCGCC
>JAYVXX010000054.1:0-2163 GCA_043784805.1 Minisyncoccota bacterium
CAATAAAAAATTGGATCAGAAAAAAAGTAGTCCCAAATCAAAATGATCTGGAACTACTTATAAGTTGGAAGGTAGTGAAGGTAGTCAGGTTTCACTCACTTGTATTGTTGACCACCAAGAATTTTCCCGTTGCCTGCGTCCACCCAGACAACATCTTTGCCGAATGAAACTGCCCAAGCCAGTCGTGCTTTTCGAGAAGTTGCATCGGAAATGATACCGCTGTAAAACAGTTCATTTGGAATGACATACCCTATTTTGGGGACATCAAGGGAAGCTAGATTGCTTGATTGCCATTCAGTTCCGTACTTGTCAGTCAAGTACTTACTGTAGCTTATCTTAGCATGTTGAAGCGACTGTTGAGAAGTCAATTTTTTTGTCCAACTCACTATCTGCACCGTCCATCTTTGGACGAAGAAGGTTAGAACTCCGTCTTGTGGATCAAGCACCAGAGACATACCATTTCCTTCTCCAAGGAATTCGTAGCCATGAGGGCGAACGCTGAAGGAAGCTCCAATGCTTCCTGTTCGATTGCTGTCTGTATGATGCGGGTCGTTGTCATCAATCACATCAAGACGTACCATATATGCATTGGCAGGCAAGCCCAAACGTCTGGCTAAGTTCCATAAGTAGGCGCTCGCGTCTTCGCGTCGACTAAACTTTCGTAATCCAGTTCTTCCTGCGTTATGAACTTGGTCGTGAATCCTTCTCAAGTTGTCGAAGAAGAGAGTTTGACCGGAAACTGCGTCAAGATCAGCGAGATATTCACCATTCTTCTCAATTCTGCAGATCCGTTGCCCCGTAGGATAAACAGTATACCCAACGTGTTCTGGGATTTGTGAGTACATGAGGCTACTGTTTGATAGGAAAAGCTTTGTGACTTTGACTGCTCTCTCTTTGGAGAGTTCGTTGACTTTGGGCGTGTTGACTGTACTGTTAGGCAAATTAGCCTGTCCAAATGTGGCTATTCCAGTACTAAATAACATCGTTGAAATGATGCAACGTAAAGTAGTTTTTCTCATGGTTTTGCTCCTTTGCTTTATCTAAACCACCCCGAGGGTGTATCATCACTAGTATAAACGGTGTGTAGTCTTGTGTAGTAGTCTCCCCACACACTTACTATGGATGTAGCGCTAGGCGGTGACATTGGCGAATAGTACGCTGTCACCATCATGTCGCGAGCCATATGTGCGGTGTAACCTTGCGCAAGAGCGCCCCAAAAGGCTTGTCCATCTCTAGCTGTAGCAGATATCAATCCACATATACGCCAGCCTACTTCAGCCTGATCAACTGTGTAGCTATTGCTGAAGTAATTAGTATATGGCCATAGGAATGCATCTGCAAATGCATTGTCTAATCCCGTCAAGCATGCGTCTAGAAAAGCTAAATTCACAGGAGGTAGTCCACTATTGAAAGGAGGAGTACCACTTCCGACCGCTAGCTTGCGGTACTCAAGTACTTGGTTAGTAGTGGAATAGCTACTATTGGGGAATACGAATTCCTGCACATGGGTCAATTCATCACTATCCGATAAGAACAATGGGTTTGGAGAATTGTTACCATGGGTATTGACATAAAATACCGTGCCAGGAATTATGTCGTTGAGGACAGCATTGGAATCCCAACCTTTGGTAATGTTCTGTGGAGCGGTAGTGTGAAGTATCGTTGTGAGCCATTGATTTGCGGCAGGAACTCCTGCGCTAGCCCAAGCAGGATTTGCTTCCCATTCGTTCCTCCCATACAGTGTGGCTTTGTTGTAAACTGTTCCACGATTTACGAAAGTACCAGTGTTACCCATATTGCTTGTAGCCTCCATTCTCACTGAAAGAATTGAACCATCCGGAAAATGAGTACTATCGAAGTTGACAGAAAGCATCGCTGGTGTGTAGTGGTCATTCCGTCCATGCACTTCGCGCACCAACTCGCCATTGAGATATAAGGAAGCGTCGGTTACCCACTCGAATGGCGTATTGTTTGTACTTGCAATCCCGCTCGCAAAGCAGTTTGTGCCACTGAAATAAGTCTGCATAGTTGAAAGTCCACGCTGGAAGTTTGGATTAGGGACGCCACATGTCACATTGCCCAAAGCTAACGAAGAGATGGAATGTGCAAGTATCATCAGAATTGGAATCTGAAACATTTGTAAGCGTCAAATAAAACCCATAT
>JAYVXX010000055.1:0-2161 GCA_043784805.1 Minisyncoccota bacterium
CTGAAGCAGGAATATCGCCCTTTGCACCTTTAAATATCTCTTGAAATGCCTTCGCTTCTGGCAACTGTGACTTAAGTGAATTGACCTTATCTAACGTCTCAGTGAGACCTGTACCGTTACCGGCGAATGTCGCAATAATTGGCTTGACGAAGAAATACACACCACCAAGAGATGCAATAATAATGAGCCAGTAAAAGATACGGAATATGTTCGTATACGTCTGAGTCCTATGGAGACGGCGAAGCATATCATGATTCTCCTCTGTCACCCTGAAGATTTCATTTAACTTTTCTTCATTCGTTAGGTTTTTGACGTTCATATATGGGATAAAGTATATCATCAACTTCGACTACCCCATGTATACTTAACATACACTCCCATGTACCACAAAGAACTCATAACTCATATCAATGGGAAGAAGGCAAGCGGTGTATCAGACTACGATATACATAAGGAATTAGAAGATGATGGCTGGAGTACTGAAGACATCAAACAAGCTTTCTACTATGTAGAGAACCCCGAGAAGCTAAAGCACTTCTCCATCACTAGGATGTTAAAGTCAGAAATCAAGGAGTCAACGTTCTTAGTGACGCTCCTTATACTCATAGCTATTTTCTCTGGCCTATTCCTTTACTTCAAGGACGACACTATCACCTACGAAATAGTCGCCCCAGCTTCTCTATCTCCGAAAGTAGTTACCTTCAGTTTCGGAGTACAACCTTCAATGGCAAACCCTGACTTTTTCGCAAAAGTGAAAGACCAGTTCATCAACAATAAAGCCACATTCATCGAAGTAGACCTCTCAAAAATGATTGTACGGGTCTACAAGGACGGAACAACCACACTAGAACTCCCTGTGAAAACAAAAGGTAAGGAAGGATCATGGTGGGAGACCCCAGCTGGACTCTACAAGATTGAGACGAAAGAAAAGTCTCACTACTCAAGCATGGGACATGTCTCCCAACCTTGGAGCATGGAGTTCCAAGGTAACTTCTTCATCCATGGCTGGCCAAAGTATGATGATGGCTCGCCTGTTGCTACGACCTTTTCTGGTGGGTGCATTAGACTAGCTGATGAAGATGCGAAGAAGATCTTCGACGAGGTTATTGTTGGTACGCCTATCCTTGTTTATGAAAAAGACTTCATACCTGACACATTCTCCTATGCTGAAAACAAGCCCACAATCTTAGCCTCATCATTTATGACAGCAGATCTATTAAATAACTATATTTTCTTGAAAAATAATGAAACGATCAAGATACGTCCCAGCGGTATGACTAAACTTATGACGGCTCTCGTCGCAACTGAATATATCAACATCGAGAAGACAACAACTATCAAAGATGAGTCCCTTGTGGGAACACCTGTGCCTCGACTGACTGCTGGCATGAAGATTGATGTCTATCAACTACTCTTCCCACTTCTTCGAGAGGACTCAAACGAAGCAGCCGAGACGATAGCGCATCTCTATGGAAAAGGACAATTCGTGAGACATATGAATGAAAAGGCAAAGGCAATCGGCATGTCAAACACTCATTTTGCAGATCCAACAGGCAATAGCTCTGATAACATTTCCACCACAGAAGACATGTTTATGCTTGCGAAGTACATCTACAACAATAGAAGTTTCCTCTTTAACATCACCTCCGGAAAAGTGAAGACCAACACGTATGGCAAAAGTATTTTCACTGACCTAGGAAACGGGAATGAATTCTACGGGACAGAATCGTTTGTAGGAGGAGTAAGTGGCACGACAGACACAGTGACTGGGTATAACTTCTCTGTGTTTGAACTACCAATTAATAATTCCGTACGACCTATTTTCTTCTTGTCATTTGATTCAAAGGATACGAAGGGTGATGTTGTAGGGGCAATGAGGTATGTGAGGGGAAAATACAAATAAGGAAAACCTTTCCGCGGGAATCGCTTCTCGCATTGCTATGCTCGAAACCTACACTCGCGGTTCGATTTCTAGCGGGAAACGTGAGTACACTTTCGGTCACGGATAATTTTTCGTCGCCACTCAAAATTTCCTCGACCCCGGCTCACTTGTTTTTCTTGGTAGAAAAACACAGTTCCGCCATTCGATTCCCGACACATCACACGCAGGTGTGATGTTCCGAGGGCACAGCACACAAAAACCACTTCCAAAGAAGTGGTT
>JAYVXX010000056.1:0-7247 GCA_043784805.1 Minisyncoccota bacterium
GCTTGAAGAGCTCCATTGTCTGGGAAGTGGCAAGAGCTGGACTGTCAGAAGCTTTTTCTCCAACAAAAATGGCTTTTACCTTGTCAGTAAAGGAAGAAATAGCACTAGCATGTACATGGAGTGGGTAGAGACCACCACTTACAATAATAGTGAGCAAGAGTAGATATGAGAGCTCTTTTGAGCATTTGATAGCAGGTACTACGATATGTATAAAGGAATTAAAAATTACTTACTCGAAGAACTGACATGTGTACTATTTTTCGCAATATATTTAACAGTACAACAGATCTTTGTCAATAATTTTTCTTTCTGAAGCGTCAGACCATAGTAGCAGAATTAGATTGGCCGTGCAATCAAAAAATTCCCTTAATTATGTGGAGAAGTAGACTAAAAGTCTTGTAAATTAAAGTATACTGAGATCACGTATGAGTGATAAAACTGGCCCCATGAACGGCTCTCCATATGAGACTTCGCAGAATCCAGACTTCTATCAGAAGCCTCGTATTTCCTTTGGCTCTAAACCTGCTCGAGCAAAACCACCAAAGGTGATTTCCCCTGAAGCGTTGTTCTCAAACGTTCCAATTGATGACATCCCGAAAACCTTTTCTGCAATTCCTGTAGGAGGGGAGATGAGTAGCAAGAATCAAGTCATCATCAGTCCAGAGAGGAAGGAAATGGAAGAGAAGACAAAGCTTCTGAGGCAGCAGCTTGATAAGGTGGAAGCAAGGATGTTAGCCTTGTCAAAAACGTTAGAAGCAACACATCTTAGAAAAGACCTAGGTGAAGACGCTGTGGATGATGCGGACAAGAATCTTCAGGCCATGCTCGTGCTAGCAGCAGAAAAGATTTCAATTGCAGCATCCCTTGACCAGCTTGATGAGGCAGAAAAACTTCTTCAAGATCTTGACGAGAACATCGAAGTTCTCCAAGAGGAAGTAAGGGACATGAACGCTAAAAAATTCGAGCAGGTGCTGAGATTGGAGGAAATTCGACCACTCCAGGCACATTTTGCAGTGATGGAAAAACGTGCAGAAAAACTTTATTCCACGAATATCGACCAAGCGAAGAAATCAGAGATCCTGGAATTAGGGTCAGCATTAGCATGGTTACGAGATAACCCTGACAGCAAACCAGATGCTTCGATTGATGATGTAACAAAAGACTTGGACGCTTTGGAAATGGTACTTAGTGAACAAGAAGCCGTCCTTATATCCCAACTTGAATCCCAAAAAACTAAACAGAAGGGACTCATATCTCTCATCCCCCAATTTACGAATGCGCAGACACGGGCAGGCAATCTGACTGGCAAGATATCTCCTACAGAGCAGGACGATGTCAGTAGACTGTTACAGGACGTGAGTTGGATAGTCGATGACATCGATTCTGACCACACTACATCTGTTGGGGATGTCTCATCAAGGCTTACAAAAATAGATGCCTTCCTCTCGACACTTGAAGCGCGGGTTGACCAGGAAAGTAAAGACAAGCAGGCAAAAGAGGAATTAGCTCGACGAGAGACCATTCTACTTGCAAAAGAATTCGCGACTCTTGCCCAAACATATGGAAGTCTTCATAAGGAAAGAGAGGGAGTACTAGTAAAGTCAAATGACCCCGTGAAGAAAAAGGAAGCAGAGGACATCTGGAAAACAATCGAGATGGTAAAGCTGCGTCTTGACCAAGATCCAACACGGGTTGATGTGGACATTTTCAAAGATGCACTCAAGAAATTTGCCGATACATTGCAAGAAATAAGAGAAGAGACGGAAAGACTTGAGAAACTCACCATGGGTTCCATTTTCGTTATGGCTGGTTGGCCAAAGCAAAGGTTTTTTCTTGTTCCAGCTGACCAAAAAAATAGAAAGCCCGCCTTTTGGGTGCTTGAGAAGGATGATGGCAGCTATAAGACCTTTGACGCAAAAGAAACTCATCTATGGGACGCTGCTTCAGAAGCTTTCAATAGAACATTTGGAGAATATCAAAAGTTTTTCAACGTAGCTGACCCACGAGAAAGGGTTGCTCAGTGTCAGAATCTGATACAGGCAAAGGATGCCGTCGTAAAAGCCATCCTTACTGGAGATATCGCCGCAGTAAAAAGTGCAGAGGATAGTTTTGAAAGTATTCTTCTTGATACCAAAAAAGTTTGGGAAAAGAAAGATGCAGAAGAGAAAGAAAAGGGAGCAGTTGAAAGAGACTACAAGGTCGCCGAAGTAACACTAGCCAATCTAAGAAAGCGTACTGAGAAAATGAAGTTAGGGCCTGACGCTGAACTGGCAACTCTTAAGACTCAACTAGAAACCGTCGATACCCTGCAGAAAGAGTTTGCGGACCTATTATCTAACAGTTTGGACGTAGCGGCACTAAGGGAAAAGCTTGTTACCCTACAGGATGCCACCGCTGAGTATGCTGCTCTACTTAATTATGAGGAAAAGGAGAGGAGTAACAGTGAAAGGGAGGCTAAGATTATTGAGGTGACTTTGGTTGGTCTAAAGAAACGCGTTGAGAAATTAAAACTGCTCGCGAAGGCAGAAGGGGAGACCCTTACAACCCAATTGGACGAAGTTGAAACGACACAGAAAAGTGTTACTGAACTTATATCCAAAGGCAAGGATGTAGTTGAAATAAAAGAGCAGCTTGCTGCCTTACAAGAAGCTACAGGTGAATACATAGCTACGCTAAAAGCAGCAGAAATGGAGGAGGCCAAGAGGAATCAAGAGATAAGACAGGAGAAGGAAGGCTTGGAGCGAGAGTTCAAAAGAATAGTTACGAGCTTAGAAGTTGGGCAGAAGAATATCGAAAAATGGAGAGGACTCCTACCTGTCGAAACAATAACTTCTTTGGATACGAAGATGGTAGAACTCAAGAACCTTCAAGAAGAAATCACTCTATTGTTCAAAACCTTTGACGCACAGAAGATAAAGGAGAAGCTTGATCTATATAATGATAAAGCAGCTGAGATTTCTCCACTGTTTCAGAAGTCTACAGAAAGCTACGAAGTCAAAGAAAGGGAACGGAAGGTACTCCTAGAAAAACTTAAAGTAGAACAGGATTATTTTGATGACCTTGATAAGCGCACAAAGAAGATACTTCCATACCTCAAACGAAAGGATAGTGATGGCCTAGAAAATCTTGAAGTTGATCTTTTCGAAAGAAAATTAGCAGATATAAGAAGGGAAGAAGTAAAGATAGTAAGCAACCCTTCTTTAGAAGCAATACAAGACTACAAAAAAGTATTGGTGGCGTACGAGGCACTTCTTGCCAAAAAAGAACAAGTTCTTCTCAAGCTATATGGCTTCAACATTGATGGCGAGAAAGTGCTCCCAACCACAACTCTTAACCCGAAGGCGAGCGTCGTCATGCGAGGAGGAAAGAAAACAACTGTAGAAAAGTGGCAAAAAGAACAAGACAGACAAGTAAAGACGGAAAAGAAGGAAAGCTTGAAGAAAAGTGATGAGACGTGGAAACAGTTGAGAGAAGAACACCTTGCAAGATATTCGCAAGATAAAAGTGCATACATACAAAAATACGCCCACTACAAATGGCCTTCAAAAGGTTCTTCGGATGGATACTACGAACATCTTAAAGTCGTTTCCCAAGAAATAGTAGACGCTCATTTGAAAGATCTTGAGGTCAAACAAACAGCAATACTGAAAGAGAAGGCCAGTTGGGAAGAAGAGCTTAACAAACCTGGAAATGAACAGATAAAAGCTGATTTTGTTAACACCATTACCTATCTAGATACCAAGCTCGCAGCGCTTAAAAAGGAAATTGAATTCATCAAGAACGAACCCGCTGCAGTCCTTGCAGGCTCGGCTCTTCGAGATGCCCGAGAAACACTCAGCCCAGAAGATGACTCATCATTTGATGGAGATCCTGTAGCTGGCAAGGCCCCACTCAATCAGGGCTTCTTTTCTGGTAGGAATATATTTGGCATGCGAAAAAATTGGAGGGAGGTAGCGGAGGCTAAGAATAGGGCACGCGACTTTAAAGCTAGGAAGGCTGCAGAAGTACATGCACGCGAAGAATACCTAGAGGGGGAGGGGAGCAACATGGAGCACATCGGAACAGATGGTGTAGTTACCCCTATAGCAACAGGGAATCAGGCACTCACTGCAGTAGAACAGCTTGTGCCACTATCAAGTGAAGGAATGTCCAAGAGCATAACGCGTGCTGAAGCCATGAACACACCAAACGCATACGAAATCAAAGACGCTGTACGAGCACCGGATTCTGCACCAAGAGCACCTCAACCAAATATGACACCACAAGAAAGGAGTGTGGTAATGAAGAATATTGCAAAGTTTACAGACATCATAATAAAAAATGTTTCCGGTCCTTTAAAAGGTAACGCATCATATGTGGCAGTTGCTCTTGCGAGTGCCGCTCTTGGACTTGCTGCACTTCACTACCTTTCAAAGGACGATGGGAAAATGGAGGATAAACCAAAGACATACGGAGAGATGATAGCGAGAACTCCTTGGCAAGACTACTTGAGTCCGGAAGCGAAGGCAGCGCTTCCTGATCTCGTTGGATCAAAAGAGATTTCCTATGCTCAATTTATCAAGAAGTATGCACCTAAACTTAATGTGGATGAGAATAACCCTTCTACTATTGTCGCTATTTCGGCAATGGAATGTCAGAAACTCCTCAACTCACAAGAAGTTGTGTACGGTCTTGATCCCGATAAAAGGGATGACGCATGTCATCTAACTCGTTTGCTTGAGAATGTGGTTCAGGCGACTGAGGGCAATGACCGCAAACTATCTCCTAACTTCCGACAGAATGACATGTCATTCATATATTCTCACCCTGATATCAAGAACCCAGTCACGATCAATAGTCTGTACAGTACCGCACGAGAGCTTGCAACAAAGGCCACACTCCAGGAGGAAGCCCTTACAAAGAAACCATCATAACTATGAACTTCGAAGAACTCTACAAACAACTTATCAAGGATTTTAATTTAGAAGACCTGCCTGAGGAAGACAGGGAAGATATGCTGATGGAAGTAGCCAAGACCATACAGAAGCGATTCCTTTTTGATGTATATGAAATCTTAGGAGAACAGCAGTTCGAAGCTCTCCAAGCGTCAGCACAGATGGGGGAAGAATTCTATGCCACCACATTGAAACATCTCCTTCCTAACTACGACGAAGTATTCCAGAAAGCTAGAGCAAAAGTCGTAGCAGCGTTTAATGCAAAGTAAGGGGTTAGCCTTTAGCCTTTAGCCTTTAGCCTTTAGAGAAAAGTATACGGGATATCATATTGTGTATGATGTATTTGTATTAGCTAAAAGCTAAAAGCCAATAGCTAAAGGCTACATTCACATCATGCTACACTGTGTTCCTAATGAGCAATCATACTTCTGTACAACTAAACGCCCAGCAGCGAGAAGCTGTCCTTCATACCGAAGGTCCTCTTCTCATCTTAGCTGGAGCTGGAGCTGGGAAAACGAAGACCATCACTGAGAGGATAGTGGAGATAGTGAGGAAGGGAACCGATCCGCGAGCAATACTCGCGGTCACCTTCACCAACAAGGCAGCCAAAGAGATGAAGGAAAGGATCATCGGACGATTGGAGGATGAGCATATCATTGAGCGTGAAAATCCATACCACCCGACGCCGCTCATCAAGACTTTCCATTCGCTTGGGCTTATGATGCTCTCGGAACAGTCTCATCGACTCAATCTTCTCAAGCATCCTACCATTCTTGATTCATCTGACTCACTCTCGATAATCAAGAAAGCAGTCGAGCAGTTAAGTCTTGATCCGAAGATCAATGATCCGTCGAAGATCAGGAGCATCATCAGCCGTGAGAAAGGGGACTTTACTTCGCTTGAGGATTATAGGAAAAAAGTTGCAACAGCACAGATGGATATCGTAGCAAGCGTGTGGAGAATCTATGACGAGGAACTAAAGCGTCAGAAAGCGGTGGACTTTGATGACCTTATCGTGCGTGCGGTGTATATGTTAGAAGACCATGAAGATATAAGGAACTACTACCAAAAACGTTTCAAGTACGTGCACATCGATGAGTACCAGGACACAAACGGCGCGCAGTATGCATTCATCAAGCTGCTCATCAACCCAGTACATAACAATATATGTGTGGTGGGTGATACCGATCAGAATATCTATAGCTGGCGAGGTGCTAACCTTCGTAATATTCTGAACTTCGAGAAGGACTTTGCCGGCGCTCACACTGTCCTCCTTGAAGAGAACTATCGATCGACAGGAAATATCTTACAACTTGCTAATACTGCTATCAAAAAAAATACTGTACGACAAGAGAAAAATCTCTTCACTTCCCAAAGTGACGGAGACAAGATTGACATCACACCATGCTGGGATGAGGGGTCGGAGTCAGAATGGCTAGCACGAAAGTGTAAAGAGTTGATTGGAAGTGGGGAGAAAGCAGAAAACATTGCAGTTCTCTATCGCGCCAACTTCCAATCACGCATCTTGGAAGAAGCATTCTTGAAAGAAAATGTTCCGTACAATCTTCTTGGCACAAAGTTCTTCGAGAGAAAGGAAATTAAAGATGTGATGAGCTATTTGCGTGCTGCGATGAATCGCGCGTCACAACCTGACTTGCGTCGAGTATTTGAAACTCCAAAGCGGGGAATAGGTAAGGTCACTGTTGCTAAGATTTTTGCAGGGGAAGAGATCAGTGGAAGCGCGAACTTGAAGATTGGAGCAGTGTATGATTTCTTGGATAAGATAGTGACAATACTTGACACTGAACCACTTTCACATGTCATACAGATGATCATTGTAGACTCTGGGATGGAGAAGGAAATGCTTGAAGGCTCGTCTGAAGATAGGGAACGATTGGAAAATGCCCGCGAACTTGTATCCCTTACTATCAGGTACGACCACGAAGTAGGTATAGATGTGCTCACCCAATTCCTTGAAGAGACTTCCCTTCAGTCAGATCAGGATAATGATACGAAGGAAAAGAATGGCGTAAGGTTGATGACCATCCACGCAAGCAAAGGACTTGAATTTGATCATGTCTTCGTCGTTGGACTAGAACAGGATCTTTTCCCACACAAGAATATCGGCAACCGAAAGCGCAGTAAGGAAGAGGAGGAGGAGGAGCGACGTCTCTTTTACGTTGCGGTGACGCGCGCACGTAAGCATCTCTATTTGAGCTATGCAGAACTCCGAACCATCTTCGGACAGAAGCAGATCAACGCACCGAGCGAGTTCTTGGATGACGTGCCAGAAGATATCAAGGAGTTGAATGA
>JAYVXX010000057.1:0-2153 GCA_043784805.1 Minisyncoccota bacterium
AACAGCACCACACAGACCGAAAAAAGCCCCATCCCCCCTCCCAGACAGTATAGATTATGACTGTACTGTATGGTTATATACTGTACTGGTTAGTTTGTGACTGTACTGTATAGATTAGGACTGTACTGGTTAGTAATGGCAGCTTACATTATTGTTAGAGGGTGACAGTATTGCGCGACAATTTTTGTCAGTAGCAATTGCTGTGCCAAGTATCGGGGTTTGTGAGGCTATTTAGGGTATTTAAACTGGCCTATATACTGGCATAGTTGGCATGACGCTTGCATGTATAAATGGTGTCGATATTGACACTTACACGATAAATTAGGAGCAAACATCATGACTATTGCAACAAATAAACAAGTTGAAGAAATGCTGGAAGTGGCCAGCACTTCGCAGTGGGACTACTCGACCATAGATTACGGTCCAGTAGCTATGGATTGCATCGCGACTTCGCGAGGATACGAAAGTTTCGTGCACAGGGTGCACAAGACTTGTTGGGTAGAGATGGGCCACCAGTATTCTGTTATGGGGCAGTACCAGATAATAAATGAAGAGGAGCTGTAAAGCCACATAGTTGGCAGGGCGCTTACGTGTATATATGGTGTCGATATTGGCACATTCATTGAAAGGTAAACAAAATGACAATACAACTGCAAGAACAAGATGGCGAACCGCGCTGCATCGTGGTTTGTTGGAATGATATTCTGTTCCGAGGAACAGAAGGTGATTGTTTTGATTTTGTCGCAAGCTACGTTGGAGAAGATAACTTCACGCTATCAGAAACAGAATTCATGATTTACAGAGAACTGTAAAGCCACGCGGCATATGCACTGGCAATTGGCACAGTTATTGCAGTGTATATATCGGGTGATTTTACCCAACAAAATTTTAAAGGATTCTATATTATGTCAAACATTTCTACAGCTCATGCCGTCACGGCATTTGATGCGAAAAAATCGCAAGCATTGACAGGACAACGGCTTGCGAAATGCAGGTATAAGACTACTGATAAGCAAGCTGCCAAACATCCGTCTGTCTGCGTATCAGTTCCGTTTCTTGCTCAGGCTGATGTTACAGATAATCTGGAACGCTTGATGCCTCATATAGGTGCAATGCTTGAGTGTGCACAAGATGGCGTGATTCGTTCTTTGTATGAATCATCTGACGGCACTTTGTCAACTGTCACCGATTCTGACATTTCGGTTTCGGCTTGTATTGCATATCTTGAGGCTGAATCTCAAGGATCTAGACTTACCAAAGAGTTCATTGATTCGTGGTTCAAAGTCTCGGTAAAAGATTATCTGGATGCAATAGTTGCCGAGAAGCTGAAATACACAGATGACCTAACACCAGAACAGCAAGCAACGATTGATAAGGCCGTCAACGGTTATCGAGGTCTTTATGCTTCTCTCGCTGGCGGAAAAACGGTACTGCAAGAGTCACAGATTAAATCACTGGCGAAGGTACTAGATTTAATTGATACTGACGAGACCTCAGAGAAACTGAAAGCGCGTCTGAGCGCGATGTTGAATAAACCGAAAATCGAGGACTTGCTCGAACTCTAATTAGCTGATAGCTACATGATAGTTACTTGGCGACAGGTGACTATCGTATTAGTTATTAGTTATTAGAAATGGAGTATCCAGACCGCTAGACCGTCAGACCGTTGACCCACATACCCCCCTAGTTCCGTGCCCCATATCGGTGCATAGATCTATCGTGGTATCTAGGACTATCTATCTGGTATCTATAGTGTATGTATATAACTCTCTATATCCCCCCACTTTAATAATCTAATTTATTTTTAAGTAGGGGTTAAAATACATACAGCGGTGATGCAAGGGAAGTTATAGAGACACTAGAAACTGCCTAGGATTGAGGGATGCTTAGATAGATTGAGGAAAGTTATGTCTATGCAGGAGGGGTTGACAAGGCACCCCGGATATGGCACCCTGTAGGGTCAACGGTCTAGCAGTCTGACGGTCTAGGTGCTCATTTTCTCAAGAGTTTCATTTTTATCGTTAGTTGCTTTATTTACTATTTACGGCATAATCAAAGGAATAATCAAATGAAAATACCTGCATGGAATTCATTTAAGTACTGTGAGATATGGAAAATCACAGAGCGAAGAGGTGATAGCGTTTATAAGACTA
>JAYVXX010000058.1:0-2150 GCA_043784805.1 Minisyncoccota bacterium
TGAGCCTGTGACAGCTGAAAGATTAGAGATTGTGGAAATAGGATGCATATTTATGTTTGTTGTTCCTGTGTACGAGGGCATGTGACCTACGAGTGAAGAAAGGTTTGTGCCTAAATCTCCAATAATATTTCCATATATGGTATTTGGAGCAGCCTGTAATGTCGAAGCTACCATATAATCAAGATAAAGAGCACTAGTTACGCCAAGAGCACCAGTTAGAGTTGTTGTGCCTGACGCTGTTCCCGTGATAATCATTCGTACTGATTTAACGATGGTCTTTGCGGGAAGTGTACATACAAGAATATCACCAGTTAACGATGCACCTAATGCGACAATCATTGCGTTAGTCCAAGAGAACGTATGCCATACCGTACGAAGTGCAGAAGCAGTATCATAACTTGCTGTACCTGAGGTTAGTGCGCTTGTTAAAGGACTGATTGAAGGAGTAGAAATAATCATATTAAGGAGCCATTTCTAGGACAACATATCGTGGAGCTGTACCTGCTATGGTGATTATACTAGTGTAAACAGTTCCACTCGTCTGTGCTGCCGAAGCACCTGAACCGTCATCTTGAACTGCGGAACCTTTCAATATTGCATGAAACACCGTGGTTGAAGCACCTGAGCCGAGAAGAACAAAGAGTGGATTTGTTCCTGTGTTCTGTATCTGCCATCCGATACGTTTTGGATTTGACGCAAGAGCAGTTGCCGCCGAGGCAATTGTTGGAGTATTTGAATTGGTTGTTGGATAGACAATAAGCATATTTTTATATTAAGAGTAATGTACTCTGTCCTCCCTCCTTGCGGAGAGAGAGGAGAGAACACTAGTCAATCTGCAGGAATACTGCATCGTACTCAGTGGTTGCACCGATACCCATTGTGTATCCAAGAACATTTGTCCCTGCGATTGCTGGGGCGAGTGAACCGATAGTACCACCGACAAGCGAACCGACAGCGAGACCTGCACTAGCGAATGTTCCTGTGAGGAGACATGACGCTGGGCCGTGAGTCTGGAGCCATCCGTACTGTGCGTTCACAACAGCAAAGATGGACACACCAGCAACTGCTGCGGTGAGCGTTGCAGGAGCTACGACACACTGGTCATAAGGATTCTTGTGTACGACAATCTTTGACGAAGTGGTAAGCGCGACCTGAACAGCGTCCTCAAGAGTGAAAGTGACGACTGCTGCGGTTGCGGCAGGGTGACTCTTAATCTTAAGGTTTTGTCCCTGTCCAGGAGTGATGGCCACTGAAAGGAATCCACCTGCAATCAAGTTGGCTGCGAGTGTTACCGTTGAAGTGGTTGTGATTGCTGTTGCACCAACGGCTGCTGCTGCGACACTGAGACCACCAGCAGGTGATTGGTTGGTAGCATCCTCAGCAGGCCCCTGATAGACCTTACCTACGACAGTGGTTACAGCACCGTTGAGGAAGTAGCGGAAGTATCTTCCGTCACCTGTAGTTACGAGTGCCCCAACATCAGTTCCCTGCGTCGATGACGAGGTGAAAAGCTCCTGAGGACTTACGAGAATGTTTGATTTTATTACAGACATTTTGTTTTTAGTTAGTTATTAAGCGAATGGAGTTGCTAATGCACCCGAACCAGCGAGAAGTCCTGTGACGTTCCACACTGTTGCAGATATACAAGTGACTCGATACTGACTTCCTTTGATACCACCTGTGGTAGTTCCATTAGAAGCGATAGAGACATGCGACGTACCGTTACCGTAAGCGGCGAAAGTGACAGCACTTGCTGATGTAAGCAACTCAACTGCGCCGAGCATAAACGAAGATGCAGGAACGGTTACTGTGGCTGAACCAGAAGTGATTGTTACTGTGGTTACGAAGTCAAAGAACAATCCAACGGTGGAAGCGGGAAGTGTGAATACAATACCTGCTGCACTGTCGAATAATACTGTAGAGCCTGATTGTGCGGCTGTTAATGTAACGGTTGCTGCAGAACCAGATACGACATTACTTTTTTGACCTGAAACTGCGCCGCTAGGAAACTTGAACGTTCCCGTAGAACCTGATGCGTCGAAGTTTGCTGAACCATTCAAGCTGATGTTCTTTGCGGTATTCAAACCGTTGTACTGAACAATCGACAGGTAGCCTTCTATGTTTGGTGTAGTCATTTTTTTGGTTTAACC
>JAYVXX010000059.1:0-2128 GCA_043784805.1 Minisyncoccota bacterium
TGTCCTTTCCATTTTAGAAAAAATCCACCCCCGCGAAATAAAAAGAGCAAGGAACATTTTTTCTTTTTGGGGTTGCGGAGTGAAGCGAGGCGGAGGCGGGGCTTTCGTGGAGCGTACGATTTAGTTTAGAGCTTCCACGCGCTCCGCGCGTGCGATCAGCTTTCATCGGGATTGCTTTCAAAATAAGTTCGAATTTTGTACAATAGACACCGCTTCAGATTGTAAAAATATAAAACCCCATCACGTCAAAAATGGTAGGGTTTTAAAAATCCAACGAGTAGTTATCTAGCTTCCAAATTTGAGGAGCTTTCGTTCTGCTGGGGAGAGTTTTGCCAGAGCTTTTTGTTTGAGGTCAAGAGCCTCTTTCTCATCGTTAAAAAGGACTACAGATTCCGATCCAACGATGTAACCGACAGCTCCATCTGTGAGGACCAGCGCTTGTCCTGTCTTGTGCCAGTTAGCATCTGTTTGTGCGCCTGCAAATACTTCGGCTATATTCTTGTCTTTGAAGAACCCAAGAGAGTTAGTCTTTCGACCGTCATCGTCTATTTGATAGACTTCGGTCATTTCCACGATCTTGTAGTCCTTGAGGCTTTTGCCTAGTAAAGCATTAAGTTTTGGCATCATTCACTCCTAATATAGTAGGTTCATCATCCAACCACGATACTACTCCAAATAATATCGTAAGTCTAGTATTTACTTTATATTTTTGTATACTCAAATTATATGAAAACCTTTCAAGAATCCGTCATCTCCTTCGTCTCTAAAATCCCCGCCGGCTCCGTTCTCACCTACTCCCAAGTCGCACAGAAAGCCGGTAACCCTGGAGCATCCCGTGCAGTCGGCTCAATCCTGGCCAAGAATGCTGATAAGAATGTTCCATGCCATCGCGTCGTCAAATCTGACGGAAGTATCGGCATGTACAATGGTCTTCGTGGTAAAAGTAAGGAAGTAATCTTAAAAAAAGAAGGAGTGAAGTTTGGCACAACTGGTAAAGTACTGTTGAAATAGTTTCTTACAAAAGAAGGAGTACTGACGTATGGTATGCTAACCTTATGTACAAGAACATTGCCATCAGCTGGTCTATCGAATTCGGTCCTATCGTTGTATTTTTCATCATCCTTCATTTCATCGGACAGACCGATAAAGGGTTTATTATATCTACTGCAGTATTCAGTATCTTGACGGCGGTTGCGCTCATCACCTCATATCTCTACGAAAAGCGTCTTGCGTGGTTCCCACTTATCGCTGGACTATCTGTGATAGCTTTTGGGGCTGTGACCGTTCTGTACGCTGAGCCACTTTTCTTTATCGTTAAAGATACGCTCTATAACGGTATCTTCGGAGTATCCCTCTTGATGGGAGCATATATGGGGAAAGGACTCCTGAAAAATCTTTTCATCGCATTGTTTGATATGAGTGATAGAGGTTGGTATATCCTCTCACTCCGTTGGGGAGTCTGCTTCACCATTCTTGCAGTGTTGAATGAAGTGAGTTGGAGATTCTACGGGCGTGATGCTTGGGTGATGTATAAGTTCTGGTCCACTATCTTCACAGCTATCTTTGGATTCTATCAACTCACACTCTCAAGGAAATATAGAAATCCTGGTTCAAGCCCGCTTGGCATGCGTATCAAACCATATCATGCAAATAGTATTCTTGATTAGGGAAATGGTAGTATAGTCAGATGAAAATCGCCATCTTGGATAACCTTCGCTCCGTCTACAACGTTGGATCTATTTTTCGCACATCGAACGCCGTTGGAATAGAGAAGATATATCTCTGTGGTACGACACCGACTCCAGTTGATAAGAAAGGTGAGAGACGTAAAGATTTTGCAAAAGTAGCACTCGGCGCGGAAGACAGTGTGCTCTGGGAGTACAGAGCAGAAACAAGAAGCACGATTGAAGAATTAAAGAGGGAAGGGTTTTATATGCTTGCGCTTGAGCAAGAGGAGAACTCTGTCGATTATAAAGAAGTCGATATTTCAAAGAAAGAAAATGTTGCGTTCATTATCGGACATGAAGTTGATGGCATTACAAAAGATGTCCTAGAATTATAGCCACCCCAAAACAAATACCTAGAATTTGTAATCAAAAACTTTTGATGCGATTTCACTCTCGAACTT
>JAYVXX010000060.1:0-7140 GCA_043784805.1 Minisyncoccota bacterium
ACGCGAGCAGGAGCAAAGATAGGAGACTACCCATTCACGACGCTTGAGCCAAACTTAGGCGTGTATTTCGGTTATGTTCTTGCAGATATTCCTGGACTCATCGAAGGCGCGAGTGATGGTAAAGGTCTTGGGCATAAGTTCCTCCGCCACATCACACGCACGAAGACACTTGTTCATCTCGTTTCCGCTGACAATGAAGACGTGGCGCAAGTTTACACCACTATTCGTGAAGAACTAGGGAAGTATGACCCAATGCTCCTTAAGCGTGATGAGATAGTAGTCCTTTCTAAAGTAGATACAATTGGAGATAAGAAAGAAATTGCCAAGAAGATCAAAGCTCTCGAAAAGGCTTCGAAGAAAGACGTGCTCACACTCTCACTGTATGAAGATGATACGGTAAAGGCGTTCGGGGATTTTTTGGTGAAGATGTTGGAGAAGAAGTAGGGGGAAGACACCAGACAAACAGACATCAGACTGTCAGACAGTACGATACGAAAGTGCGTCCAAAGGACGCACTTTCGTATTCTAGTCTAGTAGCTAGGTAACTTTTTTGAATAGTTTTAGTTGTTTAGTATACTAAGATAACTACACCATGCCCCCAAAGAAATTCGAAGGAAAATTCGGAATACCTGCATCTCACTCAGTTGATTCAGAACTCACGTCAGCACTGTATAGACTCCCAGAATCTATTGGACTTCCATATATAGAAAACCTAACCCATCAAATTGTTGAAGAGTGTAACAAAAGATTAGAAGATTCCTACGAAGAAAGACTTTTAGGAAATGCCCCAGGAAGCATGAACTTGAAGAGTGTTCGCTCCCTTTCAGAAAGTCACATAAAAACACTCACACTTAAACTTGCGCGTCACTTTGAAGATAATGGAGAGTCTGCGAAGATAGACATTCCAACATGCATTGATGCACTCGTTGAGTCTCCTCGCTTCTTAGATAGTATAAAAGGAAGCATGGATAAACTCTTTGAAATCCATGAAATGAAGACATTGCAAAGAATCGCTGAACTAAGGAAGAAGCGTGCTGAGATGGATGGAAACGAATCCTATAATCCTTATGAAAATCTTTTTGAAACGTCAGATGGAAAGTATTACATGGAACGACTCCTCAACATGCCTCACTTAGAAGAAGAATCACAGTATATGGACCACTGTGTGGGGACAAGTACAAGTTATGTGAATAAGATAAAAAGAGGTGAAGTAGAAATACTGTCATTTCGAGACAAAGAAACACATAATCCAGTTGTTACCATTGAGTACGACTTGAAAGCTAAGCGACTGCTTCAAGTAAAATCACAAAGTGATGTCATTCCAACACTTGCAAACGACTACGCTCCAGATTTATTGGAAGTGCTTACATCACTTGGCTCAACTATCAACGACCAAGGTCAGCCACGAGTGGTAACCAATAAAGTTGTGGAGCATATGACACAGTTGAAAGCTCTTGAAGAAAAGTCACACCAGCAAAAATCATTTACTCGAGATGAACTACTGTTCCTCTATGAAATCAATGAAGGCATTGAATGTTTCGACACAGATAGAGAGCCTCTCATAGATATACTCCTTTCACAGAGAAATCGACAAGAAGACATCCTCACCCTCTGTAACTGCCCACCTGAATACATTGCACACGACTTCATCGAGATCACAGAATCCACCCAAGTCTTCTGTGAAGACGATGGAAATAAAATCACTTTCTTCGACTTCCGAGAAGACAAAAATAAAGCGAAACTCCCACAGCTTCTCGAACTCGCACAAAAGATTAAAGAAACAGGGAGTCCTGCACGACCAGACATGGAATTCGGTAGCATCGTAAATTGTACCATCCCAGAATCAGATGCTAAAGACATGGCAGCACTTGTAAAAAGTTTCAAAGAAGCAGATAACGGTAGCCCAGACTATATATGGCCAGAGTGGAGTAAGGTGCCATTTACACAACCAAAATCACCCTCGTTTGAAACAGTGGTACTATCATACAACAGTGACCCAACTACAAGAAAATCATCAGATAAAATAGCAGAAGACATGGACAAGCTCGGCCTACGACCACTTACTCTTGAAGAAATGACTATAGCTGGAATTGCCTACCCAACATTTACAAAGACAAGTAACAAATATTTTGTTGGACTTACTAAATATGCTCTGGATGGCGATTCGTTTGTTCCGAGCTTGTATCGGAATGATGACGAGCGTAGGTTGGACGGGAATGGGTGGGACGACGAGTGGAACGACAGGGATCGGTTTCTGTGCGTCCGCAAGTAGCACTTAGTACTGAGTAATTTTGCTTTTGCTTTAGAACCTTCGGCTTTTTCTTTTTAAATTCAATCACAATGTTTTATACTTGAACATGAGAGTAGATAGTGCACATACGGCTACGGCTGTATGTCGTCGAAATCAGTAGGCTAAAGATGAGAGTCTATATGCACAGGTTGTATATAGAGCGTGTCTCTAGTTTTTTCAAAAAAAGAAATCTACTTGGCGTGTATATGTTAGGCATTGTGATGCCAACTTAAATTCAGCATATGGTTGCGACTGTGTGTGGTGGAACGCATGCATATACACGAAAGCTCTGGATGGCGATTCGTATGTTCCGAACTTGTATCGGAATGATGACGAGCGTAGGTTGGACAGGAATAGGTGGGACAACGAGTGGAACGACAAGGATCGATTCCTGTGCGTCCGCAATTTAATTTCTTTGCTTAATGCGACCTCGAAGAGGTCGCATTAAGCTTCCTTGGGTATCTGTAATTCTAATTGTTTAATCACTTGATTATGCCAGCCACCAAGCATCTTACCAATCTCATGCAGCTTTTCACTCAGTGCTATGTACTGTTTAGTTTCAAAAGCATTGACTGTGTGCGCAACACGAATGAGTATCTTGGCAGTATCAAGCACTTGAATCGCTTTTAGAATATATGGTAGCTTTTGCTCTTTCTTCATAAAGAGTGCAGACGATGTATATTGGATAACCTCACACAAGAGAGTGTCTATCTTTGCACCAAGCGAGTACCTATGAACTTTTGGAAAGTGTATGAAGTAAGTATGCCACATACCATACGCGACTTCGAGCTTGAGAATAAGGGGAGGAATGGTGATTTCGCTTCGGGGGGGGGGCGATATTCATACGAAAAAGTGTAACATACGATATGAGGATGTTGTTACGCTTGAGAACGCACTAGACGCATGGAATGACTTTGTTTCTGGTAAACGGAAACGTGAGGATGTGAATGAGTTCGCTGCACATGTATCAGATAATTTGTTTGACATCGTAAGTGAATTACAGAAGGGTACCTATGTGCACGGGGCATATGAAGAATATATCATTTGTGATCCCAAGAAACGTACTATTCATAAGGCAAGTGTAAAAGATAGAGTGGTACATCGCTTACTCTACAATGCCCTGTATGGTTATTTCGACAGACGGTATATGTATGATTCGTATAGTTGTCGCATCGGTAAGGGAACGCATAAAGCTCAGGCAAGATTCAGACATTTTGTGAATGTAGCGAGCAAGAACTATACAAAACAGTGTTATGTGCTTAAGTTTGATATCAAGAAATGCTTTGAAAGTATTGACTCTAAGATACTTAAAAATGTACTTACGTGGCATATAGAAGACAATAGTCTAAAAAGGTTAATCTTCATTATTATCGATAGCTTCCCAAAGGGCTTACCACTTGGCAACCTTACGTCACAATTATTTATCAATGTCTATTTGCATGAGCTAGACGTATATGTAAAGCACATTCTAAAATATAAGCAGTATTTCAGATATGCGGATGATATGGTTATTGTATCTGACAATAGGCACGAACTTGAGCAACTCTATCTACACCTACAATCATTTCTTGCATATGAACTTCATCTTACGACACATAAGAAAGTCATCAGCAGTATCTATGCTGGCATTGATGTCTTGGGGCAGGTCTACTTTCCAAAATATAGTAGGTTACGTAGGAGTACGGAAAAAAGAAAGAAAAGAGGGGAAAATGTCGATGACAGTCTATAAGAAAAGGTCACTGAATTATGTCCTCCCTACATTAGATTACTAAAAGCTAAAAGCTAATTACCAAGAGCTGTCTTAAGTAGTTCTTGGAACAATCCTGGATTCCCAGCTCCTTTACTTTTCTTCATACATTGTCCAACGAAGTACATGAACATGCTTTCCTTGCCAGCTTTGTAGTCTGCGACTTGGCTTCCATTTTCTGCGAGGACTTCGGTGACAATTGTCTTCAAAAGTTCAGGGTCATTCTTCTGGATGAAGCCTTTTTCTTCAGCTATCTTTCTGACCTCAATACTTTTGTCCGCGATAATAAGAGGAAGAAGGTCCTTGGCTCCACGTGACGAGAGTTCGTTCGCGATAATCATATCAAGAAGTACTTTGAACGAATCGGCTGCGGGGAAGTTCACTGTTGTCAATTCCTTGCCGTCTTTTTTGAGTAGTCCATAGATATCCGCAATGAGGTAGTTCGCAGCTAGTGTGGCATAGGAGGCGTTCTTCCCTTCGATGATGGTATCAAAATAGAATGCAACGCTTGGTTCAGCAAGGATTATCTCGATGACATCAGACTTCAGCTCAAAAATCTCAAGCAAACGTTCGCGACGATCAGCTGGCATCTCTGGGATTTCATTCTTCATCGCGTCAATATCATAAAGTTTAGAGAGATAGAGCTTCGGAAGGTCAGGATCTGGGAAGTAGCGGTAATCGTGAGCATTCTCTTTTTTGCGCTGTGAGAATGTCTCTAGCTTCTCCTCGTCCCATCCACGTGTCTCTTGCACGATAGGGCATCCTTCCTCAAGAAGAGACTTATGTCGCTCGACTTCGTAGAGGATAGCACCTTCAACAGAAGCGAATGAGTTGATGTTTTTCACTTCCACTTTTGTACCGAATTTATTCGGATTCCGTGAGATTGAAATGTTGGCTTCTATACGCATCTGACCCATGTCCATATTAGCTTCTGATGCTCCAACGTAGCGGAGTATTTCCTGCAAGGTTCGAGCGAACTCTCCTGCTTGCTGTGCAGAATGAATCACTGGCTCTGTCACGAGCTCCATCAGTGGGACTCCAGCGCGGTTGTAGTCGACAAGTGTCATGCCATTCTCATGAGAGCTCTTCGCAGTATCTTCCTCAAGATGGATACGAGTGAGCTCTACTCCATTTATTGAGCCTCCTGTGACGATTGGGAGCTTGTACTGGGAGAGTTGGTAGCCTTTAGGGATATCAGGATAGAAGTAGTTCTTGCGGTCAAATTCAGTGAAGTCAGCGATGTGGGCTCCAACTGCAAGCCCCACTTGAATAACTTTCTTAATAGCATCTTTGTTTGGCACTGGGAGAGTACCAGGATGCGCCATACACACTTCACAAATGTTGCTGTTAGGCCTAGGAGCTAGGGGCTCATTTTTGCAACCGCACCACATCTTGGATTTAGTATGGAGTTCGGCATGGACTTCAAGGCCGATAGTGGTGATATAAGGGTTAGACATAGGTTCTATTCTAGCATTGTTTGACTATTATGTTAAATCATGTTATAATTGATGAGGATTCTTTCACAACTTTTTGGAGCAAAAAATGCAACAGTATCCAAAGGCGCCTACTCCAGTGATGGATGCGCGCCTCGTCTCATTGATTGATGCAGGCATATTTTTCGGCTCAGATGGCGCTCTAGCCTTATCCAAAAGGAGGCTTGCCACCCACGATCCATATGTGGAGACTTCATCCAAGTTGAAACCGATTCTACAGCACATCAACGTGCTGTACTCGGCCACAGCTTCTTGTGCCAGTGGGAGCAAGTATCAGAAGATGCGGATCCCGTTCCTGGCATACATGATGAATCATTGGGCCGACCTGGTCTGGAAACATGCGAACCTTACGGGAAGGTATGTCCAGCAACTCGGTCCGGGGGACTATCACGTCCTGATGTCTGTCTGGATGCGGACACTCCAGATCTGGAAGAAACTCAGGCTTGACGAGTACGCGCCGAAGACAAAGGCAACGCTCTACGAGAAGATGATCGCGGCATACAACAAGATCGGCCATATGGCCGACATCGAAAGGCGCCTCCATCCGGTATCAGGCGAGTTTGACCTGGGCCCTGCAGCGCGCTTGCACCTCCTTGGTGCCGGTAACCTGTTTGAGCTCAGTCGGGAAGGTCTGTATACGCATCCAGAAGACAAAGATTCGTATCAGATCAGGAACTACATCTGGCGCTACTGCGAGCATCACAAGGCCTCGAACGACCGTGACATGTCTCAGCTTGTGTGCAGGCTTTTCAGAGCTATCGGCCACCATCCTCAGGCTGCTGAAATCGCGACCCGGGTTGGTAGCGTAGATCAAGCTCATAAAGCTGGGTTGCACGTCGCCTAGTTCGTTTGGTTTTCAATTCAAAGCCCGGTCGCTTGCGACCGGGCTTTTTCTATTAACGACGTAAAGCGAGAGAAGTGAAAAGTACCCTTTCACACTTCCGAGCCGAGGAGTTGAAAAGGATCTAACACCCCCAACTTACTCCTTGATCCTTTATTCTTTGACTTCAACTATCCTCGCGTACGGCAGATATTTCTTATTCCATGTATCCTGACGTTTTGCATACTGACAGCTTTTAGTGATGATTTCCTGCTTCATCTCTTCTTCAGTGATGGTCCCCTCAAGAAACTTTGCGATGCTCACATACTCAAGTCCGAACTTCCTCATGCTCTCACTTGTGTAGCCTTTTTTCATAATTACATCCACTTCATCTGTCATTCCTACTGCTAATCGTTTCTCCAATCGTCGTATGATACGTTCGCGAATCAGTGTGCGTGTTGGAGATATGAGGTAGATTTCAGTATCATATTTTAATGTTGGAACTGAATGCTGAGGCACTTTTCCCAGAGATGTAACTATTTCAAGAGCACGAATGAGACGCACACGGTTGTGCTTGTCAATATTTTTCGCTCGAGTCGGATCCCTCATCTCTAGTTGGTTAAAAAGTTCCTCGTCAGAAAGCTCTTCGAGCTGATTTCTTAATTCTTTGTTTGGTGGTACTTTTGGGATTTCTGTGTCAAATATAAGTGCGTCGATATACTGACCTGTGCCGCCGCAAATAATTGGAGTCTTGCCACGTTTGAGAATATCCTCAATGATATGGTAAGTG
>JAYVXX010000061.1:0-2104 GCA_043784805.1 Minisyncoccota bacterium
CCACACCAGCTAGTTCATCATACATATAGATCTTCCCGCCATGGCTCCTACAAAACCACCCCACCATATAAGGGTGATCCCCAAAGCCCCAATCCAAACTCATCCAGCGTTCCCAGTCAGGAGGAGGGTTGAAAGCCTTACAAACATGTGCACTTTCATCCCACTCATCAAAAAACTGTCCCTCACTCACATTCCAGTTGCCGTCATAATACATCTTCCGCAACCGCTCAGGCAGTCCCAACAACGCTGCTTCATAGGGAGTATTGCAATAATAAGCATTATCCGTTACTTTTGATGGTATAAAAACCCGTGTTCTATAAAATGGATGATCTTTATCCTTTATATTTTCAATTTTAACTTCAACTATCGTTTCAGGTGGTGCAAAGTCAATAAACCGTTTCTTCACCCATTTCATCCCAGATCCACCTGGATTGCCCGTGCTCACAATCTGGCACTTATTCGAAAAAGGGTCATTCAGTTTATGCCCAGAGGGCCGATTGATGGCAAAGAGCATATCATAGGCACTTTCAAGTTCCCACTGAGGTAGTTCCTCGGGATAGATAAACGAGTAGGAATGCCCCTGATACTGTTCAAGGTCATCCAGAGATTCCAAATACCCACAAGTCAGGCTTGCCCCATTCGGAAACGTCCACACCTTATCTTGTTCACGCCAGCAATCCTTGATTGGATACACTGACCCATAAATGTCCTTCATTCTTTTGATAAACCCCTTCAGGGCTCCAATAGTGCGACGCAAGACTAGACCCTGGGCAAGTGCTCCATACTGATCTGCTCTGGCATAAAAGTGCCCAATCACTGAATCAGTTTTCCCACCGCCTCGAGCTCCACCAAAAAATATCTCATTGGCCTGGCAACTGATAAGCCTAGCCTGTCTGGGTTGAGGGCTCCAGGTGATTACCGTCCTTGTTTGGTCCTCAGTCATTCCAGTAGCAGTCATAGATTTGAGTACTTATCACGTTCAAACGAGATAGCCCGAGCCAAAGAACAAGCCTGAGACGCAAAATGAGCATCTGTCTCGAAGCCCCGTCCACTCGCAGCAAACCCATCTGTAATAGCAATCACTAGCTCCTCAAAGAAGGTAAGCCTATTAGTGATATACATATTGGTAGTATTTGCAGTCACTGGAACAGCCGGGGCCCCTGCCAAAGCAGATGCTGAG
The DNA here is from genome assembly GCA_043784805.1 of Minisyncoccota bacterium. Classification (GTDB taxonomy): domain Bacteria; phylum Patescibacteriota; class Minisyncoccia; order Phycocordibacterales; family UBA5272; genus UBA11704. The sequence goes on from JAYVXX010000061.1 coordinate 1,181, forward strand.
GCTGGAATGTCTTGATCCAGTAAAACACGTTCTAATTGAGTCCTTGTGGCCATTAGTCTTCCCTTTCAACTAATACCGCATCCTGAACATTACCCCAAGGACTCTGGGCGCTCCACCCCTCAGCCATGACCTCACCCAGTACTTTTTGACCCGCATTCCACTGGTCATTACTCAACTCAGCTGGGACCACAATCGCATAATGATGCTTAATCTCACCCTCAACCTCAAGAGTCTTAGGCACGAATGCCCCCATCTGCTTAGTCGCCTCCAAGGGTTTCATCAGCATTGCCTTCGCCAATTCCAGTCTAAAGTCCTCTGACTCCATCCCTCCCAAGAACACAGCCGCCATCAACCCAGACTTAGCCTTCTTACTCATCCTCTCAGGGTTCATATGCAGCAACATAGCCTTCTGCTTCACAGTCAGACTATCCACCATGGCAGCTTCAAGTCGTTCAGCCTTACCCTCTAAATCCTCTGGCATCCACCAAGGACGCTCTCCCTTGCCATCTGAATAGGAATCTTGATCCTTCTGAGACACTTCCCCTCCAGATATGACGCCACACGTCACTACCCTCATCCTACAAGTTAATTTTTAAATTTCAACCCACCCCACCAAATTTCAAGTAGCTTGACGTAGCACGTCACCTAACTTAACCTTCAAAGGTTGCTTCCCCTGGAGCCTCCCGAATAGGGCCAAAGCTCAGTTCCCCTGAAAAGGACCGCTCAGGACGTTAAAGTGGTCCGAGCTTACCTACTCATTAGCTCCTTCAAGGCTGCGCAGCAGTGTCTCGGACACAATGAACGACCTAATCGTTGGAATGGTTAGGATCGTCAACCGCTGGTAGCGTCCTCAGCTCATCATTCCCTAACAGGCCAACTCTAGGGCTAGAGCTATTCCAACTGTCTTCTTATCAAAAGAACTCA
>JAYVXX010000062.1:0-2092 GCA_043784805.1 Minisyncoccota bacterium
AAATCAATCACCACCCCTGTAGCCCCTCCAACTATCTCCACTTTCTCCGCATCACCTGCAAGTATCATCGTAGGTCAATCCACAACACTGTCTTGGACAGCGACAAACGCAACTTCTCTCAGTATCAGTGGAGTAGGCACTGTCACAGGTACAAGTAAATTAGTCACTCCAACCCAAACAACCACCTATACTCTCACTGCTACAAACTCTGGTGGTACCGCAACTAAAACTGTCACCGTGACAGTCACAGCTCCACTACCAACTATCTCCACCTTCACTGCTTCTCCAACAACTATCACAGCAGGTAACACAGCGACACTCTCATGGTCGACAACGGGAGCGACATCACTCTCTATCAGTACCATAGGTACAGTCACAGGTACAACTAAATCCGTCTCTCCAACCCAAGTTGGTACAAATACTTACACCCTCACTGCCACAAACTCTGGAGGCAGCGCAACAAAATCTGTGTCTGTAACAGTAAATCCAGCACCCGACACCCAAGCCCCCTCTACTCCAACAAATCTCAAAGCCACCCAAAGTAGTATTGCAACTCAAGTAAATCTGACCTGGAGTGCATCGACAGATAATGTCGGAGTTGTGGGTTATGAAGTACGTAACAATGGCAATGTTATTGGTACAACAGCTGCTACAGGAGCATCAATCATAAACTTAGCATATGGCACAAAGTACACTTTCACAGTACGAGCATACGACAAGGCTGGCAATTATTCCGCACTTACTTCGGGAGTCGTAATCACCACACGGGTCAAAACAAAGACTAACTCACTGCCGAATACCCTCGACATGCAGCCAGAACCAACATTCTCTGTCACACCCGACACAATTACAAAAGGTCAAAGTGTCACACTTACATGGAAAGCTCAACCAAACGCAACCCTCTCAATCAACAATGGAATAAATGATGTTACGTATGCCGCTCAAAACTCAATGACCGTCACTCCAACCGAATCAACCATCTACGCGCTTACTATTGTCAAAGATGATGGTGTAGAAATGAGTATTGCTCCTGTCACTGTTATAGATACACCACCAACTACTTCTCTTTCATTTGCTTCACCAAAAGATGGAGAGACAATCCAACTTTCTCGATCACTACCAGTGATAGTAACAACAAAAAATATTTCTGCTTCATCTCAACTTTCACTGTATCTTGATAATACTTACACCACAAATCTTTCTGACAGTGGAGATGGAAACTATGCTGGCTACATAAACACTTCAAATCTTACCGACGGCACACATGTATTAACAGCAAAAGCTACAGATACATCCGGTACATCTATCTCTCAAAACATCTCTGTAAAAGTCGGATCAAGTAATGTCACTCAACCTATCACTCCAGTGACACCTCCAACTGCTTCATCAACCGAGCCATTCACCATCACCTCACCTACACCAAACCAAATATTTGGAAGTAGTATTGATGTCTCACTCTCCACCACACTCAACCTCGCACTTGATCCTACCTTTAACCTCGATGGTGGAGGAAATATTAATCTAAACAGAATCGGAAATATATACACAGGCTCACTTTCGACAAGGCGTTACGCGACGGGTTCACATACAGTAAACATCACGCTGGTTGATACAAGTGGGAAGTCTTACACCAAAGCAATTCCGATCACACTGAGTGGAGCTGCTACAGTGGCAAAAGCGAAGGTTGGTGTTAAGAAGGGGGCGGCTAAGCAGGTGGCGGCTCCGGTGAAGTTTCGATAGTAGAGTGAAAAAAGGTCCGGCCTTGGTTTCAGAATTCAAGGCCGGACATTTGTAATTCACATAACTCGCACCTATTTTGAATACTTTGTTAAGTCAACGCAAAAAGTCGCTCAAAAAGCCCTATTATTAGGGCTTTTTTTGTATGATAAGACAAAATAATATATAATATCTATAGGACAAACGCACTCACTGCAAATTTATTTTTTTTGAAAATTTGCGTTCGCCCCACCTTGAAGGCTGGGGTTTGCCCAATTTCTTCACATATTTTCAGACATATTTTTCAAAGTACTATTAAGTACGACCTGAAATTACCGACCGAAGGCAGTATAATTTGGAAGTGCCCTTGTGGTGC